>NZ_QODJ01000020.1:0-86418 GCF_009935965.1 Pseudomonas sp. L13 | reverse complement strand
GTTACCGCAGGAATGGATATGTACACAATCCAACTGTGTTGACTGTCAGGCCGCCTTCGCGAGCAAGCCCGCTCCCACAGTTGGATTGTGGGGTGTCAGGTAGGGAAGTGCCGGCTGGCAGGCCGTCATCGCAGGCAAGCCAGCTCCCACATGGGTACTCGGTGCAGCCAGGATCATTGAGCCGGTCGCAACAGCTGCATCTGCTGGCGATAATCATCCGTCACCTGCCGCGCCTGGCTGCTGCTGGTAATCACCCTCGGCGTAATCAGCACAATCAGCTCCGTGCGGTCCTTGGACTTGCCGGTATTGCCAAACAACCAACGCAACCCCGGAATCTTCCCCAGGTAAGGCACGGCACTGACACTTTCAGCGTTGTCCTGCTTGATCAACCCACCGAGCAACACCGTCTGGCCACTCTGAACCGCTACCTGGGTGGACACCGAGCGTGTGGAGATGCGCGGGTTCACCGGCGTCTCACTGCTCCCCGTCGGGTTCTGGGCATCACTGACCTGTTGCTGGATATCCATGTACACCAGCCCACCCGGGTTGATGCGCGGCACCACATCCAGAATCACCCCCGTCTGCACATATTCGACACTGCTCAAGGTGGTGTCGGCGTCGCCGGTATTGACGGTGGTCTGGCTGATGGGAATGTTGTCCCCCACCTGGATCTGCGCCGGCTGGTTGTTCATCACCACCAGCGATGGCGCCGACAGCACCTGGGTGCGGCCGTTGGTTTCCAGGGCGTGCAGGGCCACTTGCAGGTTGGAGCTGACGAAGGAATAGAACAACGAGTCCGCCGCCCCCATCCCTGCCCCGCCGCTGCCCAGGGAGCCTTGGCTGCCGGAGGCGTTGGCCACCGTGGTGCTGGTGGAATTACCGGCTAGGCGGCCCAGGTACCACTGCACGCCCAGGTCCAGTTCGCCGGTGAGCTTGACCTCCAGGATGCGGGTCTCGATCTGCACTTGCAGCGGTGGGTTGTCGAGGCGTTTGATCGCTGCTTCGATTTCTTTCCATTGCGCCGGGCGAGTGCGCACCAGCAGTTGGTTGCTGCTCTTTTGCGCGGTGATGCGCGTGCCCGCTTCGAGGTCGCTGGTGGGCGATGCCTGGGGGTTTTCGGCAGGCTCGGCTTCAGGTTCTTCGGCTGCGGGCACCGGGGCGTTGGCCTGTAAACCGGCACTGGTGGACGAGGACAAGGTGGTGGTACGCAAGCCCGGCGCTACCTTCGCCGGGGCATCGTCCTTGATCGCGCCATTGCCGTAGATCTGCCGCAGGTACTTGGCCAGATCAGCGGCCTTCATATTGCGCACGTCGTACACATACATCTGCGGCTCGTTGCCGCCGCCCTCGTCGATGGTGCGGATCCAGTCGCCCACTTCGCTGAGGTACTGGGGCTGGGAAGAAATCGCCACCACCGAGTTGGTGCGCTCGACCGGCAAGAACCGCAGCATACCGGCCAGGGGTGTGCCACTGTCCGCGCCGAACATGGCTTGCAGCTCGGGCATCAGCTCGGCCACCGAGGCGCGTTGCAGGCCGAACACCGCCACCGACATGCCCTTGAGCCAGTCCACATCGAAGGTGTCGATGGTGTCCTGGTAGTTGGCCAGTTCTTCAGGCGTGCCGGCCAGGCTCAGGACATTGCGCGCCGGGTCCACCAACAAAAAAGCGTTTTCACGGGCGAAGGGTTTGAGCAGCTTCTGCATCTCGGTGGCCGAGATATAGCGCAGTGAAAACAGACGTGCCGAGAGGCCATTGGCTGGTTGCGCCACGCGCATCTGCGGCACCAGCTTGCCCGCCACTGCCTGGTTGGCCGGCAGGATCACATAGCGGTTGCCCTGTTTGATCATGGCGTTGTCGGTCCAGGACAGCAGGGTTTCGAGAATCGACAGCGCTTGCTGTTTGTCCACGGGCTTAGAGGTGGAGAAGCTGACAGTGCCCTTCACGCCCTCGGCGATGCTGTAGTTCTCGTGCAGCAGGTCGCCCATCACGCTGTTGATCACGGCCTCGATGGGCTGGCCGGCGAAGTTGAACACGATGTCGCCGCCCTGCTCCGGCACGTTTACAGGCGCCTTGGGCTGGCGCACAAACGCTTGATTGCCGCGAATCAACTGGCGCTGTGGCGGGGCCTGGGTGGCAGGTGGAGGGCTCTCGGCCACAGGCGTCTGAAGCGGCGGGCGTTGTGCGCCGGTGCCCTGCAGGGCCTCGTGCAGCAGCTCGTCGTCCGGGTCGAGGGTGGCGGGCATAGAGCCACAGCCTCCCAGGGAGACGGCGGTAGCCAGACAAAACAGCGAAGTGCGCATATCGATCAAGGGAGAGACTCGCGGGGATGTGAGATCAGGGGTAACCGCTTACCGTAGAGGCTCAGGGTCTGGGTGCGCCCGTTGAGGGCAAAACGGGCGTATTGCGGGGTCAGGTGTTCCAGGCGCCAGCCGTTGGGCAACGCCTGGCCCAAGCGCACCGTGAGCGTTGGGCCACCGGCTTGCTTGAGCATGGCCATTTGCAGGTTGCCGGTGATCATGATGCCGCTGAGGGTCAGGTTGGCCAGGCTCGCCACCTGGGTTTTACCCACCTCGCTGTCCGGGCGGCGATCCGGGCTGAACAGCGGCGCTTGCCAGGTGCCGGCAAGGTCTTGCAACGCCGGAGTGGGAGCAGCCTGCACCTGGAACGAGGGCGGCGCATGCACCGGCGCATCGGGTAACCACCGCGGGGCATCGCCGATGCTGCTGAGGATCATCGCCATCAACAGCCCCAAGAGCCCGGCCACGCCGAGCCAGCCCCATTCCAGAGGACGCAAGGGGCCGATCATGGTGCCACCCGCGCCGGTTGCAGGTAGCCGCGCACCAGCAGTTGCACCGCCAGCTTGCCTGCCCCGCCATTGGCCGGCGCCTGTTTGTCGCGACGAATATGCAGCTCATCGACGAACAGAAAAGGCGGCTGATATTCCAGCCCGTGCAGGATCGCGGTCAGCGGTTCGATGGCGCAATTGAGCGTGAGGCTGACCTTGACCTGACGATAGGGCTCGCTGTCGTCCTGTTCGGGCGTGATCGGCTTGCGCTGGGTGAGGTTGCAGCCGCCGCCGAGGTTGGCGTGGCTGTTGATCAGGTCGGCGAGACGCTGCATCAGGTCGGCGGCGACCACGTCCGGGTCGTCCCCCGGCAACAGGCTGGCGCTGCTGGCCGGGTCTTGCTGTGCTTGCGCCAGCTGTTCGCGCAAGGCATCACCCTGGCGTATGACGCTGGCATAGCGCTGCTGCTGTTCACGCAACTGTTCGGCCTGTTCACCCATGGCCCGCAGTGGCCCGGCGAACCAGCTGTCGATCAACAGCCAATAGGCCGCGCCGAGCACCAAAGCCAGGGTCAACAAGGCGGCGCCGCGGCGTTCACGGGGTGTGAGGGGTCGGCGCATCGGCGGCCTCCTGGCGTAAGTGGGCACGCAAGGCAAACTGGTCTTTGCCGGTGCGTGAGTCGGGTTGGATCACCCCTTCGAACTGCGCGCTGTCCAAGCGCTGGCAGCCTTTGATGCGGCTGATCAAGCCACTGGCCTTGGCGCTCTGGCCGGAAAAACTCACTTCGCCGTCCTTGACGTCCAATTGGTCGAGCCAGGTATCGGCGGGCAGGCAACGGGTCAAGTCATTCAGCAGCGCGGCCAGGGGCGGTTGCGCCCGTTTGCGCTGGGACAGGTACTGCGCCGCGCCACGGGTATTGAGCAGTTGCTGGCGCAGGGCGTGCACCTGGGCGACCTCGGCTTTTTGCTGTTGGACAATGGCGCGCATGGTGTCGAGTACCCGCTGGCGGTCGTTGAGCCACAACAGCATCGCCGCGATCAGCAACGCGCCGCACAACCACGGCAGGCTGCGCTGCAATTGCTTGCCGGCGGGACGCGAACGCGGGCGTAACGGCGCGGGCAGCAGATCAATGCCCAAGCCCGCCACATCCACGCGGTGCGGGTACAGGCCGAGGGCGGCGCAGTCGGTGAGAATCTGGTCCAGGCGCTCGCGCAGGATCGCCACTACCCTCACCTCCAGGTGGCTGGGTGTGCGCCGCTCCTGACGGGCGACAAAGTAGAGCTGCTCGGCGTCAAACGGGGTGTAGCGGTCCAGTTCATAGCCAACCACTTCCATGAGGTTACGTGCGGCGGCCAGAGGCAGCTGCACGCTTTGCTGCAACACGGCGTCGGGGGCAAGCATCAGCACCTGGCGCGCATTGCCTGGCACCACCGGCGCCGTCAGCGGCCAGTGATGAACCTGCTCAGGCGGCTCCTGGAACGCCAGCCACTTCGGCACACAGCCGCGTAACTCCGTGAGCCACAGGCGCCAGCCCTGTTGCAGCAGGCTGCCGCGCCAATAGCGGGCAATCGGTTCGAGTTGAATCATTCTTGCCACCGCACCACCCGATAGGGCTGTGCGCTGTCCTCCGCTGGGCTCAATAAAAGGGTGAGTCGCAGGCGTGCCTGATAGCCGCCGGGGCGCTCGGCGCGGCTGTCGATTTCCACGACCTGGCCGGGGTCGACGCCCTCGGCGTCCTGGCGCGGCAGGTTCAACGCCTTGCGCATCAAGGGGCTGGCGAACGCCGGAGCGGGCCGGTAGAGGTCGCTCCACAAGGTGATTTCCGGCAGCAGTTGGCTGTAGAGCGCCTGGGTCATACCGGGGAGTTGACGCACTTCCTCCAGCACCCGAAACGGCGCCAGGCCCTGATGGCGGCGAGTCTCAAGGGCTTTGGCCAACTGCTGGGCCTGGGCCGCTGTAGCGCCGCAGGCCAGGGCCAGGCGCGTGAGGTCTTGGGCCGCGGCGTTGACCAGGTACAGCTTGCCGCGCTCACTGCGCACACTGACCTGCAAGCGGGCGTCGTCGAAGGTCAGCGCAACAGCACGCCCGTCCGCCACCCACTGCCCTTGCGCCATGACCTGAGCGATACCGGCCTGGGCGGCCAGCAGTGTGTGGGTGTGCTGGCGCAGCCACAACGCCTGGCGACTTTGCAGTTGCACCCACCCGGCCAGGCCACCCAGCAATACGCTGAGCAAGGCCAGCACCCACAGCACCAGCAATAGGGCCGCACCGCGTTGGCGCTTCATTCTTCGCTGCTCGCGCTGGACAGGTTCAGGCGCAACGCAACCACCTGAGTAACCCACGGCACCGGCCCGTTGACGGTGGCGTCGATGCGCACCGCTGTGGGCAAGCGCCGGGGCCAGGGCCACGGGCTCAACCAGTCGGTGGGCTGGCCCAGTGGCGAGACACCGCGATAACTGAACTGCAGCGCCTCGACGTTATGCAAAAGCACCTGCGGCTCATCGCGCTGCGCGTTGGCCTGCGATGCCCTCTGCGAAAAAGCCACCTGTAGATCCTGCCCGACCCGTTGCAGGGTAAAGCGCTGGATACCCCCGCCCAATACGCCGGGCAAGGTCGCCACAAACTGCAGCCGTTCCGGCATACCGATCAAGAAACCCTCGGCCTGGCTGTCGTCGTCAGTGAGCTTTAACGGCAGCGCCTCGCTGATCGAGGTGCGCAAAAACTGTTGGGCGGCGCGCATTTCATCCAGGCTGGCGGTGAAGGCCTGAGCCTTCGCCACCGCCCGATTGGCTCCCAGCAACGCTGCGCTCACCAGCAGCAACAACACCGACAGCAAGCTGAGCACCACGAGCACTTCCAGCAACGTGAAGCCCTGCTCACGGCGCTTCACAGGCGCGCCTTCAAGGTGCTGAAGTGCGCCTGATGCACGCCTTCACGCACGCTCAGGTCAAGACGAAACAGGTGCGGCCGTTGGCGGGTACTGGTCAATTGCCAATGGATGCCATCAAGTTCGCCTTCGCGGGTTCCGTCAGTCAGCGGGCCGGCGGCTTCCTGGTCCAGCAGCGTGAGCGCGGCATGGGTGAGGCGGTCGCTGTGGGCCACCTGGGACAAGGAGCGCGCGCTCTGGCCGAAGGCGACCAGCAACACGCTGCTGCACACCGCCATCAACGTCAGGGCGGCGAGCATTTCCAGCAAGGTGAAACCGGCCTGGTGCTTCATGGCAGCGCCTTGGACTGCACGCTGCCGGTGAGCCAGCCGATGTCGATGCGCCAACGCCGGCTACCGTTGGCCAGCAGCAGGTTACCGCCAGTGGAACTGCCGTCGGGATAGAACACCACGGCGGCCCCGGCCTGCTCGGCACTGTGCAAGGTCACCTGCACCTGCGCCGGCCACTGCTGTGACGCGCGCCCTGGGGCCTGGAACGTGCGGCCCTGGAGGTCGAATTGAGTGTGCGCCGCCTGGCCGCTGACGATCGCGCTCGCCCGCGTGGCGCGCAACGCCTCGACCATCTGCGCGACCACCCGCCGCTCCTTGGCCACCTGCAACCCTTGTCGTACACCCAGCCCCAACAACCCGGCAGCGATGCCGATCAATACAATGACCACCAGCATCTCCAGCAGGGTAAAGCCTCGCTGGGCCATGGGCGGGTTATTCCCAGTTGCCCAGGTCGGCACTGTAGCCTTCACCGCCGGGTTGGCCGTCCTGGCCGTAGAAGATCAGGTCGAAGGCGCCGTGCTCACCGGGGAAGCGATAGCCAAACCCATGGCCGAACGGGTCTTTGAGCTCCGAAGGCTTGGCGTAGGGGCCGGCCCAGTTGGACGCACTGGCCGGCTTGTCGAGCAGCTGTTGCAGGTTGTTGGGCGGCGCCCCTACGTCCAGGGCGTAGCTGTCGATCTTCATGCTCAAACTGGCCAGTTGCGCCTTGCCCGCACCGTACTTGCCCTTGTCCACATTGCCACCGACCTGACGCACCACAATGGTCGCGACAATGCCCAGCAGCACGATCACCGCCAGCATTTCCAAAAGGGTGAAGCCGCCTTGGCGGTGTCGGGTTTTCATCGGTTCTGCTCCTTGAAAGTTCATATATGGCTGGTGAGGCTCATCAGCGGCAGCATGATCGCGAGCATGATCACCGCCACCAGCACCGCCATGACCACGGTCAGGGTCGGCACCATTGCCGCGAGCAAACGTTCGATGGCGCGCTTGGCCTCGACGTCGAAAATGTCAGCGACCTTGAGCAGCATGCTGTCCAGTTCGCCGGCCTGTTCACCGACTTCAATCATGTGCAGCGCCAGCTCCGGTAGCAGCGGCTGGCGGCCGAACGCATCGGCCAGGGTGCCGCCGCCCTTGACCCGTTGCGCCGCCAGCGCCACTTGCGCCTGAAGCGCACGGTTGCTGCAAACCTGCCGGGCGATCACCAGCGCGGGCAGCAGCGCCACGCCATTGCTGAGCAACGTGCCGAGGGTGCGGGCCAGGCGGGCGGCTTGCACCCGTTGCAACAGCGGGCCGACCACGCGGATGCCCAGCAGGTGACGGTCGTAACGCTCACGGCGCAGGGGGTCACGCAGGCGCGCCGCCAGGATCCATGCACTGATCGACAACCCGGCCAGCACCACCAGGCCATAGGCGCCGAGGAACTCGCCAAGCCCCAGGATCACCTGGGTGATCAGTGGAATCGGTACGCCCAGGTCCTGGAAAATCGGCACGAATTGCGGCACCACATAGGCCAGCAACAGCGCCAGGGAACCCAGTACACCCACCACCAGGAACGCCGGGTAGATCAGCGCATTGATCACTTCGCCGCGCAGCAACTGGCTGCGCTCCAGGTAGTCGCTGAGCTGGCGCAGGGTGCCCTCCAACGCCCCGCCGGCCTCACCGGCGCGCACCATGCTCAGGTACAGCGGGGAAAACGTACCGCCCTCCTCCTCCAGCGCCGCCGACAGCGGTTTACCGGCCTTGACCTGGTCGCGGATGCGCTCGATCAAGGCCCGCACCTGGGGATGGCGGGCTTGCTTGAGCAACAGGTTTAAAGCACGTTCGAGGGGCTGGCCGGCGCCCAGTAGCGTGGCCAGTTGTTGGGTGAAACTCACCAGCGCTGCGCCCTTCAACTGCCCGCGTGCTTGGCGCAACAAGGGGCTGCTGGCCGTTTCGATGTGCAGCAGCAACCAGCCACGCTGATGCAAGACGGCGACAGCGGCCGCCTGGTCAATAGCTTGCAGCGTGCCGCTCTGGGCCACGCCCTGGCTGTCCAACGCACGGAACTTGAACAGGCTCACGCGTCGTCACCACGGGTGACGCGCAGCACTTCTTCCAGGGACGTGACACCGGCCAGGGCCTGGCGCAAACCGTCTTCATACAAGGTGCGCAAACCGGCGCGGCGGGCGGCGTGTTCGAGGCTGGCGGCGTCGGCGCGGCCCATCAGCAGGCCACGCAACTCATCGTTCATTACCAACAACTCAGTGAGGGCGCTGCGGCCGTGATAATCGCCGCGGTAAAGCAGGATCGGACGCTGCTCGGTCAGGCGATCCAGGCCGTGCTCCTGGATCAATTCCGCTGGGGCCGGGAAGGCCACGCGCGTGGCAGGGTCCAGGCGCCGCACCAGGCGCTGGGCGAGGATACCGCTGACCGTGGAGGCAATCAGGTAGCTTTCCACGCCCATGTCCAGCAAGCGCGTGATGCTCGCCGCGGCGCTGTTGGTGTGCAGGGTCGAGAGCACCAAGTGACCCGTGAGGGAGGACTGCACGGCGATACGGCAGGTTTCCAGGTCGCGGATTTCGCCGATCATGATCACGTCCGGGTCCTGGCGCACGATGGCGCGCAGCGCTCCGGCAAAGTCCAGGCCGATGGCCGGCTTGACCTGGATCTGGTTGATGCCTTCAAGCTGGTATTCCACCGGGTCTTCCACGGTGATGATCTTGCGCTCGGCGGTGTTGAGCTGCGACAACGCGGTATAGAGCGTGGTGGTTTTGCCCGAGCCCGTAGGCCCGGTGACCAACAGGATGCCGTGGGGCCGCGCCAACAGGTCCAGAAAGGCCGCCAGGCGCGGGCCATCAAAGCCCAGGCTGGGGAAATCGAACTGCACGGTTTGCCGGTCCAACAGGCGCATCACCACCGACTCGCCAAAGCTGGTGGGCACCGTGGACACCCGCAAGTCCAGCGCCTTGCCCTGAATGCGCAGCATGATGCGCCCGTCCTGGGGCAAGCGCCGTTCGGCAATGTCCAGGCGCGCCATGATCTTCACCCGCGAGATCACCGCCGCCGACGAACTGGCAGGCGGCGCTTCGGCGTCGTGCAGCACGCCGTCGATGCGGTAGCGCACCTTGAGTTGGTTTTCGAAGGGTTCGATATGGATATCCGAGGCACGCTGTTCCACCGCGCGCTGCAGGATCAGGTTGACCAGGCGGATCACTGGCGCTTCGGAAGCCATGTCCTTGAGGTGTTCGATATCTTCCAGAGCGCCGCCCTGCTCATCGAGGTTTTCGATCAGGCTGCCCATGGCGGAACGGCCCTGGCCGTAATAACGCTCGATCAGTGTGTCGACTTCAGTACGCGAACCGATGGCCAGCCAGACTGGCACCTCACAGGCGTACGCCAGGGCCTGGAACGGATACCACTGCGCGGGGTTGGCGGCCAGCACATGTAACCCACCCTGCTGCCAACCCATGGGCACTACCTGGTAGTGACGCATAAAGCGCTCGGCGAGCACGGGAAGCGGGTCAAGTAACGGAGGCGCGGCGTCGGCCAACAGCAGTGGCGCACCCAACAAATCAGCCCAGGCGCGAGCCAGTTCGACTTCGGACACCAAGCCCAGGCGCGTGAGTAAACCGAGCAGGTCACCAGGCTCAGTGGATAAACGCTGGGCGCGTTCCAGATCAGCGGTTTTGAGCCCGGCGTGCTGCATCAGCCACGCGCACACCTGGTCGGTGTGCGGGATCTGCATCTTGCAAGCATCGATGGGCGCTGACGACATCATTGAGGAATATCTAACGTTGCGAAAAGTATGGCTATTTAGAACTACCGAACAATGCCATTAGTTCGCCATAGCCCAGGCAGGCGTTAGCCGGGTGTATCGACTGGAAGTTATAGCCCTAGTTCCGGATGAGGGGGTAATTAAATACAAAACATTGCCAAATGCACTGATTTAGAGCGTTGGCAGCCAATAGCCACTAGTTGCACTTAGCCATAACGAAGGGTTGTTCAGCTGCTCTCACGCTCAATTAACTGACAGTGCAAAAGATTCAAGCGCTTAACTTCCTCATCGGTGGCTAATACGCCCAGACTTTGCAGGACGCGTGTGGCGGCTAGGACCCCGATCTCCAGCCCGGGAGGCACGCCCAATCGCCTTGGAACAGCGCCACGCCCATACTGCGCGCCGGGTTAACCGATGTGTTGCTCACCGGAATGCTGATCAGGTGAATCAAGACCAGCGCAAACCCAATGGCAAGCGGCATATGAGCAGTGCGATCGCCGAGCCCCATACGTTTTTTTCACCACCCGTGAAGCCTTGCTGGAAAGCCTGAGCCTATCGGCAATTGGCAAGCAGAAGAATGTGGCACCACAGGTCTCCCAGGAGGAGATTCATTTGCTGTTGGGCAATACGCCCGGCAAACAGTGGAGCATCTGGCTTACCGAACGCATACGCGACTACCTCAAGACCAAACAGGTGCCTTGTGGCCGCGACTTGCCGGCACCCTGCTGTTCTGTTTGTTCAGCATCAGCCTGGTCAAAGTGCTTCAGTCCGCGCGACGCCATCACACAAGCCGCTCAGGCGCCACGGCACTGTGCCAACCCGCCAACGGCTCTCGCAATAACCCTGTATGGCATCTGCCTTAGCCTGATTGGGTAGTTTCAGCGACTCAATGACTCTCTCGTCGAGGCCCTTTATGTCGCCCATTCAAACCGCATGTGTCGTGCTGTATTTCCTGTTGCTTGGCACCGCCTGGCCCAGCCACGCCAGGGATCTGGCCGAGGGCCTCACCGAACAGTCGCCGTCCCTGGCGCTTGAAAATAAAAACCAACGGTACCCGCAGTGGACCGGCATCGGCTCCCTGAAAAACGCCTTGGGCCAGACCTGCAATGCCGTTCTGCTCGACACGCGCAATCGCCAGGGTAAAGCCGTCGGCCCGGCTTATGTGCTGACCAGCGGACATTGTGTGTTCTTCAGTTACGGTACGGTGCGCCTCGGCCAGACGTCTACCGCCGATGTCACCTTCAATTACTTTCATGACACACCCGAACGGCATGTCACCTACGCCGTCAAGACAGCACACTGGAGCAGCATGGTGGGCACCGATTTGGCCGTACTCGAACTGGACACGTCGCTGGCCGTGCTGGTGGCCGGCGCGATCATGCCACTGAAGCTGGCCTCTCATCGTCAGACAACGGATCGAGAAGTGATCAACGTAGGGGCACCAACCGGTTTCCTGAAAAAGGGCCTGCGCATGAGCGCTTGTGTGGAATCATCCGTCAACAGTTTTGCCGAACACCCCGGCGTGTTTCCCAGCGCCTTGCGCAACCGCTGCAACGGCCTGCGCCCAGGCAGCTCCGGCAGTCCGATGCTGGACCGGAACACCAATGAAATCACCAGCATCATCAGCAAGGTCGCTTCTGCCATTCAAAAGGACATTCTCAATAGCTGCCAGAACAACTCGGCGTGCGAAGCCGCCAAATTCAATTACAGCTATCCCGCCAATGACGTGTACTACTGCTTTGTAGACGGTGTTTTCCGTAACGACACCCCAACCTGCCAGCTCAAGGCCGTTGAAATCACGCTGGACGAACCGTGGAACCTGAAACCCTATGTGCATTTACAACGTGACGCCGCCGACAAAGTTACCCGTCCGACCTGGAACCTGAGGTTCTCGATCCGGGAGCCGTTCTACCGATTCAAGGCCGTGAATGACGTCAGCGATTGCGCACGCACACACGGCTACCAGAACGCTGTCGCCTCTGAGAAGGCCTACATCAACCAGCCCGTTGGACCAGTGCTGGGGCCAAACGTGCTGTGCATATTAGGGGTGCAAAAGGCCGAGCAGGCGCTGACCGAAGCGCTGCTGCGCAATGTGTTCACCCATTCGGTATTCCTGACCAACCCGGCACCGGCACCGCAGCTCAAGCACCGCTATCACCTCGCCTGGGAGACTCAGCACAACGGTTTTAGCCAGCATTACTACTACAGCGTAAACGCGGCGATCAGCACCACCTGTGGTGATATTGACGACGATCGCTACACCCTGGCCATCGATGGCATCTTCCTTGACATAACAGAGCTGCCAATCACGCTTTGCAGCTATGCACGCAACAGCGCTGGGCAACCGTCGGCCATTCGCACCGACGTGATCAAAAGCGCAACGATTCGCTCGCAGCGTCATGCCAGATGAGGCAGCAAGCTGCTGAGATCCTCAATGGGCACCGCTCGTTGGATGAGAAGACGGCGTTCAACCTCGAAAAGAAAATCGGGCTCACGCCTGGTGTGCTGGTCAACCCGAATGGGCACGGGCCGGCATTGATCGAGGGTGAGTAATAGCGCACATCGTCCTGAAGGGCCTGGTAGGCAGACGCCGCCTCTCGCACCACATCCTGACGAGCATATGGCAGACGGTTGCCCGACATCATCAAACATTCCCCACCAATCGCTCCGACCACCTTCACGCCAGCGCCAAGCCCACGGATGATCAAGGCTCCCGTCCAATCCAATCAAGGAGTTCTACATGCTGGAACACCAATCTCAGGAAATCATGCTCCGCGCAGTATCGCTGGCGAACGAGCAAGGCTTCGCCATCTGCATTAGCGTGGTTGACGATGCCGGACTGCTTCGAGCTTTCCTGCGCATGGATGACGCCATCCCCGGCGCCATCGAGGTCGCGATCAAGAAAGCCCGAACAGCTGCGCTGTTCCATACCGACAGCGCCGAGATCGGTGCCCGGGCTCAGCCGGGAGGTGACATCTACTCCCTGGAAGGCACCAACGGCGGGCTGATCAGCTTCGGCGGCGGAATTGTCCTGCGCGACTCCCTGGGCAAAGTCATAGGCGGACTCGGGGTCTCGGGCGCAACGGTCGAGGCGGATCAGGACATCGCGCTACGAGCGGGACGACCATAAGCCCGGCCATAATGAAATTCAAACCATTACCAATTTGAGGATTGACTCATGCAGCCGTCTACAAAAAGAAAACTCGGCCGAGTGAACCTGGATGTCAGCAACTTTGCCTTTGGCACCTCTCCCGTCGGCAACCTGTTTCGTCCCACCGACGAAGCCACGTCCGATGCCATGTTCCAACGCGCCTGGGACGGTGGCGTCCGCCTCTTCGACACAGCCCCGATGTATGGCCATGGTCTGGCCGAACTGCGCACGGGCCACTCGCTGCGCTGGAAGAATCGCGATGAGTTTGTGATCTCCTCCAAGGTCGGGCGTGTTCTCAAGGCCAAGCCGCGTTCGCAGATCGACTTCAGTCCCTGGAGCAACGCTGCCCCAAACGAAATGACCTTCGACTACAGCTATGACGGCACCATGCGCTCGTTCGAAGACTCTCTCCAACGATTGGCGCTGGAGCGAATCGACATTTGCTTCATCCACGACATCGACGTCTTTACGCGTGGATCGGAACAACCCGAGGTATTCAAGCAAGCGATGGACGGCGCCTGGCGCGCCCTTTCACAGCTGCGCGATGAAGGGGTGGTAACAGCCATTGGTGTTGGGGTCAACGAATGGCAAGTCTGCCATGAAGCCCTGAAACAGCGGGATTTCGACTGCTTTCTTCTGGCGGGTCGCTATACGCTGCTGGAGCAGGATTCACTCGATGAGTTCTTGCCGCTGTGCGAAGAAAGGGGTGCCGCCGTTCTGATCGGAGGCGGGTTCAATTCAGGGATATTGGCCACTGGCGCCATCGAAGGCGCTCGATACAACTATGCCCCTGCTCCGGCCCATATCCTGGAGCGGGTTCGTGCAATTGAAGGGGTATGCAAAGACTATGGTGTGCCGCTACCGGCCGCAGCCATGCAATTTGTGGTGGCTCACCCGGCTATTCCTTCATTCGTCGCAGGCACCCGAACGTCGGCACAACTGGATAAGAACCTTGAGTGGTTCAGCCATCCCATTCCCGGCGAGTTCTGGCAAGCGCTCAAGCATAAAGGGTTGCTGAGGGAAGACGCCCCGACCCCGAACTGATACCCATGAAAAAAGCCACGACGTCCTGTCGTGGCTTTAATGTAATCGGTGAATGAATCAGGCCATAACGCTAGAAACTGCTCTGGATTTTCACCCCCGCCACCCAGGCATTGTCCACCTCGCTGACGCCTCCCGGACTGCGTACATACTGAATATTAGGGCGGATGATCAACCACTTCGTCGCATGCACGCCATAGTACAACTCGGCGTCGTATTCATTGCCCTGCACCGGCTGATAGGCGGGGTTGTCATAGTCCGTCTGGTTGTTGGCCTGATTGAGCGCTTTTTGATTGTTGCGATAACGCGAGTTGGTGCTGACCCGCGCCACACCCAATCCGAGGTCGTCCTGGGGACGGGCATCGAATAGACCTTTATAGGTCAACCCTGCCTGAACAAAATGAGCGACCTGACTGGTTTCCCGATCCTGCACCGTGACGTTGGCGAACAGCGACAAACCACGGCCGGGATCACCGTTATGAGTGGTGATCTGCTGCTGTGCGACCAACCAATAACCATATTTGCTGTCCCGTGAAACAAGGCCGCTGGACACGTCACCGGGCACTTCACGGCTTTCAACGTCGGTTGCATCGGCGGTGCTGTAATAGGCGCCGACCCGATACTCGCCGGGTAACGAGTTCACAGTCGGAGTCCAAAGCAGCTCGATGGGCAGGATCAAACCTTTGCCGCCACTCATATTCAGTTTGAAGCCGTTGTTGTCTTCCAGCAGCGAGGGGTTGTGTTCGTAGGCCCCCACTTGCACGAACACTTGCGGTGCCAGCTCATACTTGACGCGCCCGGCCCACTGCGAGATCGGCCAGTTGTACCAGATTCCGCTGCCCGCCCAGTTGCCCATCTGGGAACCGCACAACGCCAGGTTCTGGAAGTCGCAGGGGAAGCTGTTGAAATCCTCGCCTTCGCCGAAACGCCCGAATTTGACGTTGAGTTTTCGGTCGAGGTAGGACTGGCTGATCCACATCTGCGTCAACCGCCACGTCTGCCCTCTCCCCCAGACTTCCTGGGTCGACGAATACATCGGGGCACGTGGGTCGCTGATGCGGTCATTGGTGATGTTGCGACCCTCCCGTTCGGTGATGGCCAATTTAAAAGTTGCATCGTGCCACCCGAAGATCTTTTCCAGGTCCAGTTTCGCGCCCAAGGTGAACTGCCCACTCCAGCGCGCCGTTCGATCCTGGTCATAACCGCCGTGAGCGTTGTAACCCAACTCCCCGACATAATCGAGGGTGAAGTCATAGCCCTTCTCGAGAAGTTCGCTGCGGGTCCCTCCCCAATCTCCGGTCATGCCCACTGCATCAGGGTCGAAAGCTCCGGCCGCCGTGGCCAGACTGGATATCGAGAATGCTCCAGTAGCGATAAAACTTGTCATCAGGGTGCAGGAAAGCCTCCCGCGCGAATGAGCGTTATACATTTGTGGCGACCTCTGTTGTTATTGATATGAGTCTTGAGCGCACAACCGTTCGATCACGGCATGTTTGAAACATGCCGCGTCGATTCACTGACAGCGTTTAAATCATTGCTTAACTAACTTTCCTGCATGGCTTACAACGAAGCTTGGAACTCCGGCAACGCCTCGAACAAGTCCGCCACCAGGCCGTAATCGGCCACCTGGAAGATCGGCGCTTCTTCGTCCTTGTTGATCGCAACGATCACTTTGGAGTCTTTCATGCCGGCCAGGTGCTGGATCGCGCCGGAGATACCGACCGCGATGTACAGCTGTGGTGCAACGATCTTGCCGGTCTGACCGATCTGCATGTCGTTGGGTACGAAACCTGCGTCGACCGCGGCGCGGGAAGCACCGACGGCAGCGCCCAGCTTGTCAGCCAGGCCGTACAGGTGTTTGAAGTTGTCGCCGTTCTGCATGCCGCGGCCGCCAGAAATGACGATCTTGGCAGCGGTCAGTTCAGGACGATCGGACTTGGCCAGTTCTTCGCCGACGAAGCTGGAAGTGCCAGCGTCATGGGCAGTAGCAACCGCTTCAACCAATGCCGAACCACCTTCAGCGGCAACCGGGTCGAAACCGGTAGCACGTACGGTGATCACCTTGACCGCAGCGTTCGACTGAACGGTAGCGATGGCGTTACCGGCGTAGATCGGACGCTTGAAGGTGTCAGCGCTTTCAACCGAGATGATCTCGGAGATCTGGTCAACGTCCAGCTGCGCAGCAACGCGCGGCAGGATGTTTTTGCCGTTGGAAGTGGCGGCAGCCAGGATGTGGCTGTAACCAGCGCCCAGTTCGGCGACCAGCGGTGCTACGTTTTCCGGCAGTTGGTGAGCGTAGGCGGCGTTGTCGGCCACCAGCACTTTAGCCACGCCAGCGATTTTCGCTGCGGCTTCAGCCACGGCGCCAGCACCCTGGCCTGCAACCAGAACGTGGATGTCACCACCCATTTTGGCGGCGGCAGCCACAGTGTTCAGCGTGGCCGGGGCCAGCACTTTGTTGTCGTGTTCAGCAATAACCAAGATAGTCATTTCAGGCTCCTTAACTCAAAGCACCTTCGCTTCGTTTTTCAGTTTCTCGACCAGTTCAGCCACCGACTTAACCTTGATACCCGCGCTGCGTGCAGCAGGCGCTTCGACTTTCAAGGTTGTGTTGGTGGAGGCGGTGGAAACGCCCAAAGCGTCCGCAGTCACTACTTCGAGAGGCTTCTTCTTGGCTTTCATGATGTTTGGCAGGGACGCATAACGCGGCTCGTTCAAACGCAGGTCGGTGGTGACGATGGCCGGCAGTTTCAGGGAAACCGTCTGCGCGCCGCCGTCGACTTCGCGAGTCACGGCAACGCTGTCGCCGCTGATTTCGACTTTCGAAGCGAACGTGCCCTGACCGTAGCCGCTCAGTGCCGCGAGCATCTGGCCAGTCTGGTTGTTGTCGCTGTCGATGGCTTGTTTGCCAAGGATCACCAGCTGAGGCTGTTCCTTGTCGACAACCGCTTTCAACAGTTTGGCAACGGCCAGGGACGTCAGTTCTTCAGCAGATTCGACGAGGATGGCGCGGTCGGCACCCAGAGCCAGCGCGGTGCGCAGTTGCTCTTGAGCGGTGGACGGGCCGATCGAGACGACGACGATTTCAGTTGCAACGCCTTTCTCTTTCAGGCGTACAGCTTCTTCCACTGCGATTTCGCAGAACGGGTTCATCGACATTTTGACGTTAGCTAGATCGACGCCGCAATTGTCCGCCCTGACGCGAACTTTCACGTTGTAGTCGACCACCCTTTTGATTGACACAAGGAGTTTCATTACTGTTTTCCACCGTTTTTAGAGGTATTACTTGACGACCGGTAGCTTTGAACGATCGATGGTGAACGCCACTGCGATGATAAGGATCACGCCGAAAACGATCTGTTGGGCAAACACGCTGACACCCACGAACGTCATGCCGATCCGCACCACGGAAACCAGCAGCGCACCGATCAGCGTTCGCCAGACACCGCCTACGCCACCGGTTAATGCCGTACCACCCACCAGCACCGCCGCGATTGCTGGTAGCAGGAATTCATTGGCCAAGGTGGGCGAACCGCTGGACAGCCGTCCGGCCATGATGATTCCGGACAAGGCTGCCAGACCGGCCGACATGGCGAAGGTCATGATCTTGATGCGATTGACGTTGATACCTGAGGCCCAGGCAGCAGGCTCACCCGCCCCAATGGCATTGCTGAACCGTCCGAACGCCGTTTTGCGTTGCAGGAAAAGGCACAGCATCAACACAAAAAACGCCACCCACACTTCATTGGGAATGCCGCCGCTCTGCCCGGTGACCCAGCCAAACCAGGCGTCGCGTTTGGCGCCGTCGATATTGATCGAGCGGTTGTTCGACGCCAGCATGGTAATGCTGGTGACGACCCCGCCCACTGCCAGGGTGACAATGAAGGAGGGAATCCGTAGCCACGTATGCAACAGTCCGTTGAGTGCGCCAGCGGCAATTCCCACGCCAAGGCCGATGGGAAATGCCCAGAATCCATAGGCCGGCAAGAGCAGCGCAACGATCACGCTGGACATCGACGCAACGGCCTGTGAAGACAGATCAATGCCACCGATCAGCAACACAAAAGTGATACCGGTCGCCATGACAAACAAGGTCGACGTGTCGGCGATCAGGCCAAGGACAGCGCTGGGTTGAATGAAGCCGGGGTCATACCCGGCGATCAGTGCAACCAGGACAATCAAGGCGAACAAAGGCGCCTGGGTGCGAAATCCGCTAAGGGAAATGGGCATGTTTGTGCTCTCTCAAACCATGTACTTGATCAGGTCTACCTGCTGCGGCTTGGCGCCGGGCAGGCAGTCGAAGGACTGAGCGACTTCACCGTCACGCATGACCAGAATCCGGTGACTCAGGCCAATCATTTCCTCCAGCGTGTCGGCGGTCAGAATCACCGAAACGCCTTGGGACGTGATTTCGCGAATCAACTGATAAACGTCTTCCTTGGCCCCCACATCCAGCCCGCGAGTCGGGTGATCGAGGATCAGGATCGTCGACCCGGCATTTCGCCATTTGGCCAACACCACTTTTTGCTGGTTGCCCCCGCTGAGGTTGAGCAGCAAAGCATCGGGGCCGGGGGTTTTGATGCTCAGACGCTTGATCCAGTCTTCGGCAATCGAGCGCTCCTTGCGCTCGTCGAGCAGGCCAAACGAGGTCACTTGGCCGATACGGGCCAAGGTCATGTTCTGCGCCACGCTGAGCATCGAAACGATGCCTTCGACCTTGCGCTCACGGGGGATGTACCCGATCCCGGCGCGAATCGCCGGCCCTGGCCCTGCCCCCTCCAGACGACGGCCCTGCACCTGGATTTCACCATGGGTCTTGGGCATCAAACCGGCCAGCACCCGGCACAACTCTTCACGGCCTGAGCCAATGACCCCGGCAATGCCCAGGACTTCGCCGCGATGCAGATCGAAGTTCAGGCCGGAGAAACTGCCCTCCAGCGAGAGGTCCCGGGCCGACATCACCACGTCAGCCAGACACGGCTGTTGAAGGGATTCGCGGTAGTATTCAGCGTGCAGCGAACGACCGACCATCAAGGTGTGCAAACGCTCTTTCGAGGCCTCGGCGGCGGGCATCTCTGCCACCACTTCACCGTCCTTCATCACATACACCCGATCACTGAGGTTGAGCAACTCGTCCAGTCGATGGGACACAAAGATGAATGACGCACGGGATTTCAGTTGCCGCACCAAGCGGAACAACGTGTCGATTTCCCGTTGTTCGAGTGCCGAAGTCGGTTCATCCAGCAGGATGACCAAATGACCCTCCGTGCGCTCTTCAAGTGCCAGGGCTTTGGCCAGTTCAATCATCTGCCGTTGACCGAAGCTCAACTCACTGCACAGCAAACCCGGATCGATATCCAGGTTGACCTTGGCCAATTGCAGGCGTGCTGCGCGATGAAGTTTTTTCCAGTTCAAGCATCCGAAGCGCGAAAATTCGTCTTCGCGGCCCATGAACAGATTTTCAGCGACCGACAGGTTGAGCAGGATCGATTGCTCCTGATACACCATCGCGATGCCATGCGCCGTGGCTCCACGCGGACCGTCCAGCACAATCGGCGAACCGTCCAGCTCCAGATGACCTTCGTCGGGTTGGTAGACACCGGTCAGGATCTTCATCAGCGTCGATTTGCCGGCACCGTTTTCACCGATCAACCCAACCACTTCGTGCTTGCGGACTTCAAGCGAGATGTTCTTCAGCACGGTGATGCCGTTGAACCGTTTACCAACATTATTGAGCGTGAGCATGGGGCCTCCTCACTTGACGATCCGTGCTTTCGCACGGTCGAGGGCAATGGCGACAGCCGTGATAATCAACACGCCCTGCACACCTTGCTGGACGTAAGGCGCGACCCCCATCAGCACCATGCCGTTGCTCACCACCACAACGATCAAAACACCCAGCAACGTCCCCAGCGGGCTGCCATTGCCACCCGCCAATGAAGCGCCGCCGACGACAATCGCCGTGATCGCCGTGAACAGTTGGCCCTGCGCAATCAACGCATGCCCTTGCCCGAACTGGGCGACGGCAAGGATGGCCGCGAGCCCGTAGAAGGCACCGGCCAAGGCGAAAACAGTGATTCGCGTGCGGTTGATGTTGACCCCGTTAAGTCGCGCCAAGTCTTCCCCGCCGCCGATGGCCAGCGCATGACGACCCAATACCGTGTGCCGGGAAATGAAGTGAGCGACGCCCAGTGCCAGCACCACGATCCAGACCGATACCGGCAATCCCATCAAACGCTGCAGCGCAATCGCACGGATATTCATATCGAGTACCCGCACGGTGTTGCCTTCCAGTAACGCGGTGGCCAGGCCGATACCGACAAAGCCGACGCCCAGCGTGGCCATGAACGAGGGGATGCGCAGTTTGACTTGTAACAGGCCGTTGATAAGGCCGGTCAATGCACCGACCAGGATCGCCAGCGGCAGCGCCCAAAAGCCAATGGCGTAGCCATTGAGGTTGTTGCCGATCAGCAAGGCGAGGCATACCGCCGAGACCGCGACAACCCCCTCAACGGAAAGATCGATACTTCCCATTTGAATAACGAACATTCCACCCAATGCCATCAGCAACGGGATTGAAGAGGTGGTGGCTATGCGCGCCAGGTTCATCGGGTCAAAGAAACTGGGATTGACCGAACCAATGAGCAGGCCGATGAGCAGCAGGACAATAAGCGATGAAAACCGTCGCAGGCGGGCCATGACGATAACTCCGGAAACAGACATGAAAAAACGTTCATGCGCCACCACCCCTCAGCATCGCGGGGCAGCAAGAACAAGAAAGACCGTGACTCAACGGCTACGCGTTATAGCGAATGGGCCCGGCAAATCGGCCCCAGAAATCGCTGACATCCAGTGTCGGCGTCGCCTTGAAGTTGGCCGCGTAAAAGGCTTCGACGTTCTTCTTCGTGATCAACTGCGGACGAACATAGAATTCGCGATGCTCGTGAGGCTCTTTATCCGGATCCAGCTTGCCGGTCTTGGCCGCATGCGCCAGCGCCAATCCCATACTGCCGAGCCAGTACGGATCCAGGTTGGAGGTCGCGACGTATTCACCGGTACGAATGGCATCGACTGCCTGTTCGACAGCATCGATACCGACCACCGGAATCGCACCCGCCAACCCTTCGCCACGCAACGCTTCCAGTGCGCCCATGCCCATATCGTCGTTGGCGCACCAAATGCCTTTGATCTCGCTGCCAAAACGCGTTAGCCAAGACTGTACGATTGGAAACGCTTTGTTTGCGCTCCAGTCGGCCGCCTGGAAATCCAGCAGTTTGATGTCAGGGTATTTTTTCAATGCAGCGTCGAGACCGCTGCGGCGCCCAATCGATGCAACGTTACTGAAGATACCGCCCAAGCCGACGATGCCGCCCTTGCCACCCATCGCTTCGAACAGTTCAATGGCCACCGCCTCCCCCACGGCCTGGCCATCCTCGGCCATGTGTGCCACCCAGTACGGGCTGTAGTCCCAGGGATGCATGTCATCCGGTTTGTTCCAGATGGTCGTAACGTATACGCCAGCCTTGACGCATTGCTCGATGATCACGCGGGCGTCGGCGGAATCGTTCGGTTCGACGTTGAGAATCAGGTTACCGTCCGTCTTGGCGATCAACGCACGAATATCGGCAATGCCCTTCTGGCTGTTGCCTTCGGTCACCAGTGGGGAATATGGCAGCTTCAGACTGGCGGCGTAGGCTTCACCACCCCGATTGAAAATCGCGTGGTAGGGATTGGTCAGCGAACGGAAGGAATTGGAAAAAGTCAGCGTCGTCTGTGCCCACAGCATCGTGGGAAACAAACTCGCCACCGCGCCGGCGCCAGCCAGGCTGGCGGCACCCATCAGCAGCTTGCGACGGCTCAGTTCAAGGAGCCGGACTGGATCATTTTCATTGTTGTTATTCATGTGGCCTCCGGATGCGCTTCACCGGGTGAGTAGCGCTTTATTGTACTTATTAGTAACCAACTAGTTATTTATAAAACTATTGCAGCGAGGATGCAATCCTCAGGAATTGGACAAGGTCAAAAAATCTACGGATGGTTGATTGCGATGAAGTTCCCGCGCATCAAAAACAGCGATCGATGCATGGGAACCCGAGCCTTATACGGTTTGATCGTGGGTTTGACGACCAATCCTGGTCTGCACCTCGGACGGCGTCAGCGTGCGACCCAGCAGCAGATCGGCACCTTTCTCGGCAATCATGATCGACGGTGCATTGGTGTTGGCGCTGATCAGTCGTGGCATCACTGAAGAGTCGATCACGCGCAGGCGCTGCACACCGCGCACCCGCAGTTGCGGGTCGACCACGGCCATCTCGTCGACGCCCATCTTGCAGGTGCCGACGGGGTGATAGCCGGTTCTCCCAGAGTGCCGTGCATAGTCTTCGTAGTCCGCCTGGGTGCGCACACGGGCGCCTGGAAAATGCTCGGACTTGAGATAACGGCTCAGGGAGTGCTGGGACATGATTTCACGGCTCAGCTTGATACCTTCAACCGACACATGCAGGTCATAGGGGTCACTGACGTAGTTGGGATCGATCAATGGCGGTTGCAGCGGATCCGCGCTGCGCAACCGGACACTGCCGCGACTGCGAGGACGCAGGAAATAGGAGTTGAGCGTACAGCCAGAACCAGAAGGAACAGGTGGAATACCGGCCTCAACGCCGGCCCCCGGCAAAAAGTGAAACTGCAGATCAGGCGTAGTGGAGCGCGAGTCGCCGTACCAGAAAGCTCCCGCCTCAGCGATGTTCGAGGTCACGGGGCCTTTGTTGAACAGCTTATATTCCAGCCCGGCCATCAGCATCATGTGCGGTTTAGCGTACTTATCCAGGCTTTGCGAGCCCTTGAGCTCATACACGATATCGATGTCGAAATGGTCTTGCAGATTTTGCCCTACCCCCGGCAAATCCTGCTTGACGGTAATGCCCAGATTGGCCAGTTCCTGAGCCGGGCCGATACCTGACAGCATCAGAATTTTCGGTGAGCCGATAGCGCCCGCAGCGACTACCACTTCGCGCTCGGCTGCGGCGAATTTCACCTCCCGTGAACCGCTGCCCTGAACATACTCCACGCCAGTGGCCTGGCCGTTTTCGATGCGAATCCGCGTGACTAGGCATTCGGTCTGGATGGTCAGATTGGGTCGATTCCGAATCTTGCTCAAATAGCCTTGTGCCGCGCTGCAGCGGCGTCCACCACGTTGTGTCACTTGATAGGCGCCGCATCCTTCTTGTTTGGCACCATTGAAGTCGGCGTTGTGCGGAATGCCAGCTTCCTGGGCAGAACGGATAAACGCCTTCGTCACTTCATTGACAGTGATCAGATCGGAAACGCCCAAGGGACCGTCGGTGCCGTGGTACTCATTGGAAAACCGTTCGTTGTCCTCAGCCTTGCGAAAATAAGGCAACACATCGCGATAAGACCAGCCACGACAGCCCTCCTCCTGCTCCCAATCGTCGTAGTCCTTGGCGTTGCCTCGGGTATAGACCATCGCGTTGATCGAGCCACCTCCGCCCAGGACCCGCCCCTGCGGAAAGAGAATCGAGCGATTCTGGATATCACCCTGTGCCACCGTGTCATAGCCCCAGGTCAGAGGCCCACCCGTCATCTTGAAAAAGCCGACCGGCATATGAATGTAAGGGTTGGTGTCGGCAGGCCCGGCTTCCAGCAGCAGTACTCGAACATCAGCCGGCTCGCTCAGCCGCGCGGCCAGTACGCAGCCGGCCGAACCACCGCCGATAATGACGAAATCGTACATTTTGTTGTCTCCAGTCTTATTTTTGTACTGACACAGTTCAGACTTCAACCCAACGCGGGCGCTCTCCCAGCTGTACGTGGACAGACTTGAGTTCAGTATATTCCTCAACCCCGTAGCGACCGGTTTCTCGTCCGATACCCGATTGCTTGAAGCCGCCAGAAGGCAATTCCGGACCACCGGCAATGGTGGTATTGACCCACACCCGACCCGCCTTGATTTGCCGCGTCGCTTGCAATGAGGTTTCCATATCACGACTCCAGATGCTCGCGGCCAGACCGAACGGCGTGTCGTTGGCCAGGCGCATGGCCTCATCGAAATCGTCAAACGCGGTGATGGTCAACACCGGACCAAAGATCTCCTCGAGGGCGATGACCATATCCGCAGTCACCTGACTGAAGACCGTCGGTTGCAGGTAAAGCCCTTGCGCGGATTCGATCCGGCTACCGCCATGAACGAGTACGGCCCCTTCTTTGCGGCCTTGCTCGATGTAACCGAGGATTCTCTCCAGATGACGTTGCTCGGTAATCGAACCGACCTGCGTCGACTCTTCCAGCGGGTCGCCGATACGGACTTTTTCGATCAGCGTCAGTATTTTTCGGGTCAATTGCTCTTCGACTGAACGGTGCACCACCAATCGGCTGCCACTGACACAGCACTGCCCGGCGTTGAAGCAAATGCCAAACACAATGGCATCGGCCGCCGCGTCCAGATCAGCGTCGGCGAAGACGATCTGCGGATTTTTTCCGCCCAACTCCAGGCCAATTTTCTTCATGTTGCCCGCAGCGGCAGCCATGGTCAGGCGACCGACTTCAGTGGAGCCGGTGAACGACACCATATCGATGTCCGCATGCCCGGAAATCGCCTGGCCCACCACCGACCCCGGGCCGGTCAGGACATTCACCACGCCATCGGGCAAACCGGCCTGCTTCAATAGCCCGGCCAGCATCAATGTGGTGCCGGACGTCAGCTCGCTAGGTTTTACAACTACCGTACAACCCGAAGCGAGAATAAAGGGCAACCGTTCTGCGAGAATGAAGAAGGGAAAATTCCACGGTGTAATCAAGCCCACCACACCGACGGGCTCGCGGGTTACCAACCCGAGCATGTTGTCGCCCAGATTGTTGAATGAGTCGCCGTGCAGCGCCCTTGCTTGCCCGGCGGCATACTCCCAGATACCCGCGGCAGCGAGCACTTCACCACGGGACTGATTGATCGGCTTTCCGGTTTCGAGGGTTTCACACAGCGCCAGTTCTTCGCTGTTCTCACGAATCAATGCGGCTGTCTGCAGCAGCACTCGGGCACGAAAATCCGCCGCGGACTTGGCCCACGGCCCGTGATCAAAAGCCCGTCGCGCCGCCGCCACTGCCTGATCGACATCCACCACGCCACCCGATGGATAGACACTGACAGGCACATTGTGCGCAGGGCTGAATCGCGTCACCTGTTTGAGCGCCGAACCCTGGGTCCATTGCCCGTCGATGAACATGTCGAAATGTCGTGGCTGCGTTGGCAGTTGATTGGTCCGGGTGATGCCATTGTTGTTATTCACAAAAACGTCCTCTGTACAGCGTTTATTCAGGCAGCCGATACTCAAAACTCATCGAGAACCACTTGCCAGCCAAAGACATATAACTAACCAGTTGTTTACATTCAAGCCTCAAGCTAAGCTTTATTTGTCAGCCGCAAGCCCCACAGCTAAGCTCATCGCCCTTACCTCTGCGGCAAACCATTTCTGCGTTATGAGGAACAGCACCTATGCTCTGGAGAGCGTTTTAAATGCCCAAGAAACTCATCGAAGAGGCGTCGGTACGTCCTACTCGCGATTCCGATGCCACGCGCCTGAGAATTCTCAACGCGGCTAAAATCGAGTTTGCGAAATTGGGACTTGGCGGTGCTCGCATTGACAGCATCGCGCTGAGAGCCAAATCCAATAAACGGATGATTTACGAGTACTTCGGCAATAAAGAAGGCTTGTTCGAAGCTGTGCTTGAACTGGCCTATCAAGACATTCGCCAGGCCGAACGCAAACTCAAGCTTGAAGAACTGGAACCCGTCGAAGCGATCAGCAAACTGGTGAGCTTCACCTGGAAGTACTACCTGAAAAACCCGCATTTCCTGACCCTGGTCAACAGCGAAAACCTGCACAAGGCCGCGCACTTGAAGCGCTCCCGGGAAAAGATGCATGACATGCATGCACCTATGGTTTCGATGGTCGCCGAGATCCTCGATCGCGGTGTCGCACAAGGCGTGTTCCGCGAAGGTATTGATCCGATCCAGCTGAACATCACGATTGCGGCGATCAATTACTACTACCTCAACAACCGCTTCACCGGCGAGATCATCTATGGCTTCGACCTGATGTCCCCCGAAGCGCTGCAAACCCGTATTGACTTCAATATCCAGACGATCCTCGGCATGCTTCGCCCCGATTGATTCTGCCGCACCCGGCAGCCCCTTTTCGCTCGAGCGCAAGCCAAAAGGGGCCGACCTCATACCAGCCCCGCCACTTCCACATCACGCACAATGGGCACGAATGCCATACGGTCCAGCACGTCACTCTGGATATCGACACCTTGCGCAACCTCGATCAATTCAATGCCATCGGGCGAAAGCCTGAATACCGCGCGCTCCGTCACATAGAGCACTTCCTGCCCGGCAAGAACGGCTTGTGGACCGCTGAAGGTGATGTGACGGACTTTCTCCACCAGTTTGGGGACCTCACCGAGGCGATTGAGTTGCAACTCGGTGCCGACCTTCGCCACCTCCAGCCCCTTTGCCTCGAACGCCCCGCAAAACACCACTTTGCGCGCGCCCTGGGTGATGTCAATGAAACCACCGGGACCGACCAGCGTGCCCCCCAGATTCGACACATTGACGTTGCCCTGGCTGTCCATTTCGCCCATACCGAGAAACGCCAGGTCCACCCCGCCACCGCTGTAGAAGTCGAATTGATCAAGGGAGGTAACAATCGCTTGCGGGTAGCGCGCGGCGCCAAACATCGCGCCGCCCATCATCCGGCCGTTGTGAATACCCTGCTCGATGCTGCCCCAATAGCTGTCTTGCAACCCGCGCTCAGCGAGTAATGAAGGGATGCCGCCCGGAATGCCAAAACCGAAATTCAAAGACATGCCGGGCATGAATTCGTCAGCGGCGCGTTGCGCGATGATTCGACGAATGTCGTCGGGAATGGCTTTCTCGGTCTCAGCCGATTGCGCAAGGCGTTCACCGCTGATGGCCGGGTCGTAATCCGCCGCCACACACTGGCGCTGCTCAGGGACGACCACCACTTCATCGATCAGCACACCGGGAATCCGCACCAGTCGCGCCGGAACAAAAGCACTGTCGCTCAGTTCACGCACCTGCACATACACCTTGCCGCCACTGTTATGGGCTGCCAGCGCCAATGCATAGGCATCCAGGTCCGCCGCCTCGTGGCACAAGGAGATGTTGCCGCTCGGGTCAGCCAGGCTACCGCGGACAATCGCCACGTCGACCTTGAACGGCTTGTAGCGCAGGTATGTTTTGCCTTCAATCTCCAGGCGCTCGACGATGCTTTCGGTTGCCCGCGCGTTGCATTTGCCTCCGGCAACCAACGGATCGGCGAATGTCCCCAGGCCAATATGGGTGATCAGACCTGGACGCGCCGCACCGATTTCACGCATCAGACTCATGATCACCCCGGCGGGCAGGCTGTAAGCCTCGATTGCGTTATTGCGTGCCAGCGCTTGCATCTTTGCCGACCAACTCCAGTGCCCGCCGATGACCTTGGCCACCAACCCTTCATGAGCGAGCCGCTCCAGACCGCTTCCCTGTCCGTCACCAATGCCCAAGGCATGCACTACGGTCAGCCCGCAGGGGTGGCCTGTACGCAGAAACGAATCTTCGATGGCTGCGAGCAGGGCGTCAGGTTCCAGCAGAGTCCCTGAACCACAGACCGCGATCGTGGCCCCATCGGGAATCCGGCTGGCCACTTCTGACGCTGATGAACAGCTTCTTTTCATTGTTTTTTCCTCATCAATACGCTTGCTGCAATCGGACCCGATTTTTTCAGAGAGCGCTTGACGCTTTCCAAAAGGACGCATTAAATAAATAACCGGTTGGTTACTTAAATTCACTTTAATCCAGCTGAAAAAAGAACACAACCCAAGCGATGAAGGTCTTTCCCATCGCGCAACAGAAAGGAAAAAAACAATGCAGCTTTCTGAAACGCACGTACAGATCCGTGACGTCGCCCGCCGTTTTGCCGACCAGGCGATCCGTCCGCTGGCCGAAAAACTCGATCACGACGAAAGTTTTCCCGCCGCGCTGTACCGCCAAATGGGTGAGCTGGGCCTGTTCGGTATCACCGTGCCCGAGGCGTTCGGTGGGACTGGCCTCGACACCACCGCCTATGCGCTGGTGATGGAAGAGTTGTCGCGCGGCTATGCCTCGGTCGCCGACCAGTGCGGCCTGCTGGAACTCATTGGCACTTTGCTGTCGGTTCACGGCAGCGCCGAGCAGCGAGAGCGTTTTCTGCCGTCGCTGCTGAGTGCACAGAAACATCCGGCGTACTGCATCACCGAGGCGCAAGCCGGTTCAGATGTGTCGGGTATCCGCACCACGGCGGTTCGCACGGAGAACGGTTGGTTGCTCAACGGTTCGAAGTTGTGGATTCACAACGCGCCGGTGGCGGATCTGGCGTTCGTCCTGGCGCGCACCGACCCGGAAGCAGGCAAGCGCGGCATGAGCATTTTCATCGTGGATTGCCACCTGCCGGGCGTCTCCAAAGGCCCCAAAGAACACAAGATGGGGCAACGCGCGTCGCAGGTCGGCGGCTTGAACTTCGATAACGTCGAACTGCCGTCCGATGCCCTGCTCGGCGTGGAAGGCCGTGGTTTCCACATCATGATGAGTGCTCTGGACAAAGGTCGGGTCGGCATCGCCTCGCTCGCCGTCGGCATTGCACAGGCAGGTCTCGAAGCAGCGCTGGAGTACGTGCCGCAGCGCAAACAGTTCGGCATGCCCGTTGCGCAAAACCAGGGTTTGCAGTGGATTCTGGCGGACATGGCCAAGGATATTCGCGCAGCACGCTTGCTGGTACTCGATGCGGCGGATCGTCTGGACCGCGCTGACAACGCCACGATTGCCTGTTCAATGGCCAAGTGTTTCGCGGCGGACATCGCCGTTGCGCACACCGCGAATGCCGTGCAGCTATTTGGCGGCAGCGGCTTTATCCGTGGTTTTGAAGTCGAGCGTCTGTACCGTGACGCCAAGATCACCCAGATCTATGAAGGCACCAACCAGATCCAGCGCACGATCATCGCCCGTGAGCTGTTCAACCACGGAGCACGCACATGACGCCGCGTCCTACCGCGCTGGTCACCGGCGCACGCGGTGGCATCGGCCGTGCCATTGCAGTGGGTCTGGCGCAAGCCGGTTTTGATCTGGCTGTGGTGGATTTACAGGTCGATGAGGCTCTGCTGGAAACTGTACGACTGGCGGCCGACCTGGGTGCCAACGCCGTTGCGATGGCCGGTGACATCTCGGTCATCGAGCAGCATGAAACGCTGCTGGACGCAGCACAGGCAGCGATCGGCCCGCTGTCTTGCCTGGTCAACAATGCCGGGGTTTCGGTGCTGTCACGAGGCGACTTGCTGGAGGTCAGCCCGCAAAGTTTTGATCGCTGTCATCAGGTAAACACCCGGGGCACCTTCTTCCTGACTCAGGCGTTCGCCCTACGCTTACGGCGGCAAACACCGTCCGAACAGCATCGCTGCATCATCACCATCACCTCCTCCAACGTGCACGCGGTTTCGATCTTGCGCGGCGAATACGGCATTTCCAAGGCCGGATTGTCCATGGCTTCGCGACTGTTCGCCGTGCGCCTGGCTGATGAAGGCATTGGCGTCTACGAGGTGCAGCCGGGACTGATCGCCACCGAGATGACAGCACCCTCCAAGACGCGCTACGACACTGAAATCGAACGAGGCCTGACGGCCATCAAACGCTGGGGGCAGCCCGAAGATGTCGCGCGGGTCGTCACCACCATGGCGACGGGTGGGTTGCCCTACACCGTCGGCCAAGCAGTGCCGGTGGACGGTGGCCTGCTGATTCCCAAGTTCTAATCTGCCAAGAGACAAGCACATGCCTTTAACAATCGACCTGTTGACCTCTGACGCGGACCGTTCGCTGCAGAAATACACCTTGATTGGCGAGCCGCTACTGCCACCGGCCAAGCCTTTGCCCGCCAACCGAATCGCGTTGTCCGCCGCGCACGTCGTCGCTGATCCGTTCAGCGCGAACCAGCCCGGTACCAAAGCCGCCATCGATTGGGAACAAACCCTTCACTATCGACGTTACCTTTTGCAGCAAGGTTTAGGCATTGCAGAGGCGATGGACACCGCCCAGCGCGGAATGGGCCTCGATTGGCCAACGGCGCTGGAACTGATCCAGCGCACGCTCGAAGAATCCCGCGACATCAAGCATGCAGTGATTTTTTCCGGCTGCGGTACTGATCAGTTGGCAGCAAGCGATGCCAACAGCCTTGACGATGTGCTCAAGGCATACGATGAACAGCACAACGCAATCGATAAGCTCGACGGGCGCATCATTCTCATGGCCAGCCGCGCCTTGGCCAAGGTTGCCAAAGGTCCGAAAGACTACAAAAAGGTTTATGGCCAAGTGCTGTCCGATGCTCGGGAGCCGGTGATTTTGCATTGGCTGGGCGACATGTTCGACCCCGCCTTGACAGGCTATTGGGGCAGTCAGAAGTATGAGGAGGCCTTGGATACCTGCCTTGAAATCATTCACGAGCATGCCGACAAGGTCGACGGGATCAAAATCTCGTTGCTCGACAAAGAGAAGGAAATCCTCCTACGTCGACGTTTGCCCGACTCGGTGAAGATGTACACCGGCGACGACTTCAACTACCCGGAACTGATCGTCGGCGATGAGCAAGGTTTTTCCCACGCCTTGCTGGGTATCTTCGATGCCATTGCACCGGCCGCCTCCCACGCACTGGCGGCATTGGCCGAAGGTGACCTGGCTCGTTACTACGCACTCCTCAATCCTACCGTGCCACTGGCGCGATTGATTTTCAGCAGCCCCACCCAGTATTACAAAACCGGTGTGGTGTTCCTGGCCTACCTCAATGGCCACCAGGAACACTTCATCATGCTCGGTGGCCAGCAAGCCATGCGGCCCCTGCCCTACTTCTGCGAGATTTTCCGCCTCGCCGACCAGGCCGGACTGCTCAGCGACCCGGCACTGGCCGTGGCCCGGATGAAAACCTTCCTTGGGCTCTATGGCGTAGGCGCTTGAGGCTGTCCGCGGAGCGCCGCGAAGGCTGCGCTGCGCAACCGAATCCTCGGCCATCGTGGAGAATTGAATGTCATACCGCTCGCTGGAAAACCACCTCGATCGCTGTTCGATCAACACCGCCACCCTCGGCCATCGTCTGCCCATCGAGCAGACCCTGGACCTCATCGCCCGCACGGGATTCGGCTATGTCGCCCCGTGGCGCAGGGATATGCAGGGCCGCACCCCCGACCAGATTCGCCGGCACTTGCGCGACGCCGGACTCAAGGTCAATGCCTATTGCCGCTCCACCTTCATTCCGGCAGCCACGCGCCAGGGCTTCGACGCCGCCATTGCGGACAACTTGCGGGCCATTGAGGAAGCTGCCGAATTGCAAGCGCAGTCTTTCATCATGGTGGTCGGCAGCTTGCCCGATGGCTCTCGGGACCTGTCGGCCGCACGGGATCAAGTAGCCGAAGGCCTGGCCCTTCTGCTTGAACATGCCAGACAGCATCAGGTTTCACTGGCGCTGGAACCCCTGCACCCGATGTATGCGGCGGACCGCTCCTGCCTGTCGACGCTGGAACAGGCACTAGACCTGTGCGAGATACTGGAGCCGGGAAACTACCAACGCCTTGGCGTCGCCGTGGACGTTTACCACTGTTGGTGGGACCCCAAACTGCACGAGCAGATACAACGCGCCGGCGCGCAAAAGCGAATCCTGGGCCTGCATCTGTCCGACTGGCTGGTGCCCACCCGGGACCTGCTGCTCGATCGCGGCATGATGGGCGATGGTGTGATTGATCTGCGCGGCATTCGCCAACAGGTTGAAGCAGCCGGTTATGACGGCGCCGTCGAAGTGGAAATTTTTTCCCGTGATACCTGGTGGAAACGCGACGAGGCCGAAGTCCTGCACACCTGCGCCGAACGTTTGCAAAGCTGCTGCTAAACGTCGTGCACCCTCGATAACAATAAAAAGAGAGATGCTCCCATGCCCCATCAATACCGCTGGCAAATCTGCGCGCTGTTGTTTTTCGCCACCACCATCAATTACCTCGACCGTCAGGTTCTCGGCCTGCTCAAGCCGTTGCTGGAGCAACAGTTTCACTGGAGCGAGACGGACTACAGCTATCTGGTCATTGTCTTCCAAGCAAGCTACGCAGGTGGCTTGCTGGTCTTCGGCAAACTGATCGACCGTCTGGGCACCAAGCTCGGTTATGGCTTGTGCATCACGGTCTGGAGCATCGCGGCGATCGGCCATGCAGCGGCGCACTCCGCCTTGAGCTTCATGTACATGCGGGCGCTGCTGGGACTTGGGGAATCCGGCAACTTCCCGGCGGCGATCAAAGCCGTGTCCGAGTGGTTCCCGAAAAAAGAGCGGGCCCTGGCGGTCGGCATTCTCACCTCCGGGACCAGCGTCGGGGCGATTCTGGCACCCGCCTGCGTGCCCTGGCTCGCCGCCACTTACGGTTGGGAGTCGGCGTTTGTCATTACCGGCCTGACCGGCTTTGTCTGGCTGGTTTTCTGGAAGATTTTTTACCACTCCCCCACCGCACACCCACGGATCAGTGCCAGAGAGCGGGCCTACATCAATCAGGGTGCTCAGGTTGAACCCGTCGACAAGGTCAAATGGGCCGATCTGCTGAAGCTGCGCTCGACCTGGGTGTTCGTCACCGGCAAGTTCCTCACCGATCCGATCTGGTGGTTCATGTTGTTCTGGTTGCCGTCCTACTTCTCCAGTCGCTTCGAACTCGACCTCAAACACCTCGGCCTGCCGCTGATGATCGTTTACTGCGCAACATCCATCGGTAGCGTGGGGGGTGGCTGGATATCGTCGAGAATGATCAGCGCCGGGTGGTCGACACGAAAAGCTCGCAACAGCGCAATGCTGATCATGGCAGTATTGGTTTTACCGATTGGACTCTCAAGCTACGTCGACAACATGTGGGTCATGGTCGGCCTGCTGAGCCTGGCGGCGGCTGCGCATCAGGGATGGTCAGCCAACCTGTTCACCACCGTGGCGGACAATTTCCCACGCTCGCAAGTCGCCTCGGTCATGGGCATCGGTGGCACGGCGGGATCTGTGGGCGGGATGATCTTTCCATTCATCGTCGGCCTGGTTCTGGAGCACTACAAAACAATGGAGAATCTCACCCTCGGCTATAACCTGATCTTCATGGTGTGCGCGAGTTCTTACCTGACCGCATGGATAATCATGCGGCTCATGGGCAGTGGTGGCGCGTCCGTGCTTCAAGAACCTGTGAAAACCTGATATCCGGGCTTTCGCCGAACCACGAGGCTTTGCGCCTCGTGGACCTCAGACTCATTACAGGCCAACGAACGTCCCTCACATGATCAACGAGAACAAAGGCATACAGTCCGTCGAACGCGCGATGATGATTCTTGAGACCATCGCGGCGGCAGATGGCGAAATCCGCTTGGTAGACCTTGCGGGGCAATCGGGCTTGCACAAAAGTACCTTGCACGGATTGCTCAATACCCTGGCCGCCATGGGCTACATCGCCCGTCGCGGCACTCACTACGCCCTGGGCTTACGTTTGCGGGAGATCGCGCAGCCGTTGAACGACGCTGATGCGTTACTGCGCGAAGCCTTCGCCCCTGCGCTACGCACGCTAGCTGAACGCACTGGCGAAACCTGTTTTCTCGCGGCACCTTGTGGCACTCGCGAATACTTCTACATGGACGCCCTTGAAGGTACCGGCAGCCTGCGCGTTGCCAGTCCGCGCGGGCGCCGCGCGGGACTGACCACTTCGGCCATTGGCAAGATATTCCTGGCATTCGACGAAGACTTGCGCCGCAGTTTGCGCCGAGCGCAATTGCTACCGATAGAACTGGAGAATGAATTGGCCAGCATCGTCATAGATGGCTATGCATTGGACCTGGAAGAAGCCGAGGCCGGGCTCAATTGCGTAGCGCTACCCCTACGCTTGCAAGGTCGGGTAGTCGCGGCACTCGGCGTAGCGGCACCGGCATCGCGCTTGCCCAAAAATGCGCTGCACAAGGTGGCGACCCAAGCCATGCGAGAAATGTTCGACATGCTCAAACTTTAGTCGCCAATGGCCTGGCGCATATTCCCCTGAAAAGCAATCATCGGGATCATTGGGACTCTGTCGTTTTACTCAATGGAGTCCCGAATGTTTGAGCAACTGTCCCTGGAAGTGATCAACCGTGCAAAAGCGCTGGCGCGTGATCAAGGCTTCGCCGTTTGCATCAGCGTGGTCGACGATGCCGGACTTCTGCGCCATTTCGTCCGAATGGATAACGCCGTACCAGGCGCCATCGACGTTTCGCTGAAAAAAGCGCGCACTGCGGCATTGTTCCGCACCGACAGTGCGCAACTGGGTGTGGAGGCGCAACCGGGTGGAGCCATCTACTCGCTGGAAGCCACCAACGGTGGGCTGATCAGCTTTGGTGGTGGCGTGGTGTTGCACGATGACCAGGGCCAGGCCATCGGTGCCGTAGGCGTCGCCGGTGCCACCGTCGAGGCCGATCAAGTGATCGCCCTGCAGGCCGTAGGCCGTCCATGAATCAGTTAAAGCAACGTATTCATCCAGGCGTGCTGGCATTGGCGGTGACAGCCTTTGCTATCGGTATGGCTGAGTTTATTGTCGTGGGAGTTCTTCCTGCTATCGCCTCTGACCTCGACGTACCACTGGCGCGGGCGGGCAGCCTGGTCGGGTTGTACGCGCTGGCGCTGGCCATAGGTACGCCATTGATGGTGCTGGCTTTGGCACGGCTGCCGCGAAAGCCGGTGTTGTTGACGCTGATTGCTCTATTTCTGGGCGGGAACCTGCTGGCCGCACTGTCCACCGATTATCCCTCGCTGTTGGCAGGACGCGTTGTGACAGCACTCGCGCATGGCAGTTTTTTTGCTATCGGTGCCACCGTCGCCGCCAGCCTGGCGCCGAAGGGACAATCAAGTAAAGCCATCGCAGCGATGTTCGCCGGCCTGACGCTAGCCATGGTTGTCGGTGTACCGCTCGGCAGTTTCCTGGGCAACGGCATGGGCTGGCGACTGCCGTTTTATGCCGTCGCGTTGTTGGCCGCAGCGGCCCTGGTGGCTACCGCACTATGGCTGCCTAACGTGCCAACGCCACCCTCGGGAAAGGCGTTGACTCAACTGGCGGCACTCGGGCATCCAGCCATTCTGGCGATGATGGCAGTGACCGTATTGGGCTTCGGTGCAAGCTTCGCCGCGTTCACCTTTATCACGCCGATCCTCACCGACATCAGCGGTTTTTCCACCGAAACCGCCAATCTGCTCTTGGTCGTATTCGGCATCGCGACACTGGCGGGCAATCTCGGCGGCGGCCGGCTAGCGGCCGCAATTGGCTGGCAACCTGCACTGCGCATTATCTTCGTAATGCTGGCATTGATACTGGCCGCTGTCGCGCTCTTGCTGCCCTATCAAATGCCCATGGTCGTGATGCTGTTTTTCTGGGGAGCACTGGCTTTCGGCCTGTCACCTGCAGCCCAGTCGGGGATGCTGGCCACCGCTGAGCGTTTCACCCCACAAGCCATAGCGTTCGCCTCGGCACTGAACATCTCGGCATTCAACCTAGGCATCGCCTTGGGAGAAACCAGCGGCAGTGCCCTGGTCAACAACGGGCATATCGCCCTCACACCGTGGGCGGGCGTTGTGACGGTCATCGTTGCGCAGTTACCGCTGGTTTGGCTGGTGTCGCGCAACCGTAGAGATCAGCGCCATGTACGCAGGAGTTCGACTGTCGGTTAAGGCAATTTTTTGAAGCTGCCAGACCGACAGTATTGGCCTGATTCACTTTTCAGATGATCAACTCCACCCACCTTTGATGGGGCGTCAGTCATCCATCAAATCCCTCTCTTACAAAGGTGAAATACATGAATGAAGTCCGTGTCTCAATTGCCATTGAACGTCCCATTGAACAAGTCTGGTCACTTCTGGGCGGCTTTGATTGGCTGCCCCGTTGGCTCAGTGTCATCGTGAGCAGCACCCTCAGCGACGGAGGGCGCCTACGCCATCTGAAAACGGCTGACGGCGCAATCATTGTTGAGCGCTTGCTAACGTTTGACGAAGATCAAAAGCAATACACCTACGCCCTTCTTGAGGGCCCTTCACCGGTCATTGATTACGTTGGCACGATGTCGGCCAAAAGTGATGGCCAAGGCAGCACACTGGTTTCTTGGTCCAGTACCTTTTTGGTCAAGGATGCAGATGAGGCTGAGGTCACTCGGCTTTTTGAGAACCTGTACTGCGAAGGTCTGGAACACCTGAAAAACATCATCGAGTCCACAAACTGACGATGGCGACTGGGGTGATGTCTGCACCGGCGAGTTGCAGGACATCACTCCGGGCTGGGTTGGATCCACGCTACCCAATCCATTTCCGATCATTCCCTTTGATGGCAGTGATTATCTATTAAAAATTTCCTGACTTTTCGTGTACATACTGCTGAAAAACAAACAAAAAAAGCCGAAGCCCTTAAAAGGCTTCGGCTGTTTCTATCGGTCTATTGTCAACACCACGACTTCAAGAGCTCGAAGGCGCCCGTGCCTTACTAGCCACTCCGCCCAACGGACCTTGACTGGTCTGCAGTTGTCCTTTCGGCACGCGCAACGTCCAAAGCAGGTAAACCCCCACCAGCCCCGCCGCCGCCAGCGACAACATCCCGGCACGTGGATCAGTGAACCAGACCTCCATGTTGGCCTTGAGCATGGGCGCGACGAAGCCGCCGATGTTGCCCATAGACCCGATCAGGGCAATGCCGCCTGCCGCAGCGACCCCACCGAGGTAACCGGTAGGCAGCGTCCAGAACAGCGGTTGAACCGTCACGAAACCGGCGGCTGAGAAACAAAAAGCCAGCAGTACCGGAGCGAAGCTGTTGAGCAAGGCCGAAGCCGCAATACCTAGGGCTGCCATGCCCAGCATGCACATCGCCATTTTCAGATGAGCCCCATGCCGGTCGGCATAACGCGTCACAAAGTACATGGCGATGGCGGCGCACAGCCATGGCAGTGAAATGAACATGCCCACCTCTAAACCGACCTTGGTCCCCAGCAGCTCCGCAATTCGGGTTGGCAGATAAAAGATCACTCCGTACACACTGACCTGAACGCTGAAGTAGATCAGGATGAACTTGAGCACGCGCTTGTTGCGCATCAGGCCCATCAGGTTGTTCGGGCCATGGGCCAGTTTGAGCTTGTCTTCGGCTTCGAGCTCCTGGCTCAGGGCGGCCTTCTCCTCGCGGGTCAGCCAAGGCGCATCCTGTGGCTTACTCTTGAGGTAAAACAGCGCAATGATCCCCACGACGACAGCCGCCAGGCCTTCCACCAGGAACATCCACTGCCAGTTGGTCAGGTTGAACATGTCGTGCATTTCCAGCAACCAGCCCGACAGCGGACTGCCCAGCATCAGAGCCATTGGCAAGCCGAAATAGTAGATGCCGATGGCCTGGCCACGACGCTGAGCCGGAAACCAGTACGTCAGGTACAGGATGACACCTGGGGAAAAGCCCGCTTCGGCAACACCGAGCAGAAAACGCAGTACGTAAAACGTCGTTTCATCCCGGGTGAACATCATGGCGGCGGATACCAACCCCCAGGTGATCATGATTCGGCTCAGCCAAAGCCGCGCGCCGATCCGGTGCAACATTAAGTTGCTGGGGACTTCAAAGATCGCATAACCGATAAAGAAAATACCCGCGCCCAGGGCGAAGGCGGCATTGCTCAAGCCGATATCGGCCTGTAGTGCCGCCTTGGCGAAGCCGACGTTGGAGCGATCGAGCATAGCCAAGGCGAACATCAATGCCAGGAACGGCAACAGCTTCCACCTGCATTTGGCGATGGCGCTCTCGATGGCTGCCTCGTGATCCGGTCTTGTTGTATTTTTGCTCATCATTTGTGTGCCTTATTATTATTGTCCAGCGACCACTGTTTTTATCTGCCAGGAACCTCTGGCAGGTAAATCAGTGGAGTGATTTACCTGCCACCAGGCCGCGAGCAGCCAGGTTGCCCATCAATGCACGCAGGCCAAACGTCCAGGGTGTGGCGTGATTGCTGTAGGTAACGCGATTGTGCAGCGTGCCCAGCAACGGGCTGCCGATGCTGACGCTATCGCCCTGCTTGTGAGTGAAACCGCTACCCTGCTCTTCACGATCCTGTGTCGGAGCAAACAGGGTGCCCAGAAACAGCATGAAGCCATCCGGGTACTGGTGATTGCTGCTTACAGTCTGCGCTACCAGCTCCAGCGGATCGCGGCTAATCTGCTCCATCGAACTGCTGCCGCGCAGGATGAAACCGTCATCACCTTCGACGACCAGATCGACCACGCAGCGGCGCACATCATCCAGAGAAAAGCCTTCGTCGAACAGGCGAATAAACGGGCCGATCGCACAAGACGCATTGTTGTCCTTGGCCTTGCTCAACAGTAATGCGCTGCGGCCTTCGAAGTCGCGCAAATTGACGTCGTTGCCCAGCGTTGCACCGAGTATCCGGCCATGGCTGTTCACCGCCAGGACGATTTCCGGTTCAGGGTTGTTCCATCTGGACTCGGGATGAATACCGACCTCGTTGCCGCTGCCGACGGAAGCGAGAACCGGCGCCTTGGTGAATATCTCGGCATCCGGGCCGATCCCCACTTCCAGGTATTGCGACCACAACCCCTGCCCGATCAACGCCGCCTTTAGCCGCGCCGCTTCGCTCGAACCCGGTTTGATCGAACGCAGGTTATCGCCGATAGCCGCCTTGACCACGTTGCGCACGCTCTCGGCCTTGACCGCATCACCACCGGCCTGCTCTTCAATCACGCGCTCGATCATACTGGAAGCGAATGTCACACCGGCGGCTTTGATCACTTGCAGGTCAGCCGGAGGCAACAAGAACGCTTTGTCGGGGTCGGAGCCCATTCCCGTGTTGGCCAACAATTCGTCAACACTGCCAATGTATCGACCCCGAGCGCCGCGAACAGCCTCGAGCGGTGACGGGCTCTCAAGCAGATCGCTCAATGTCGCAAACTCCTGCGACACATCAAACACGCCATCGGCGCGCAGTACCACTGGCGATGGGCCTGCGGCCTCCCCCGGCACCCAGGCGCGACCGATCAGCGTGCCTTCCAGGCCATCGATCGGGAGGGTGTTTTTACCAGTCAAACTCAGCTTGGGCATATACAGATCCAGGTCAATTCGGTAACGACCGGGCAAAGCTAGTGGACTTGATTGATAAATCCCAATGACATATTTTCAGCATTTGATATCGTTTCGTTATCGATCAGATGTGAGCGAGTTATGGAAAACGACGAGATTTCATACGCCAGCGTCAGCAAATGGCTCAAGATCAAGCACCTGATGCTGGTCGATACGCTGGCCCGGACCCGCAACATGCACACCACCGCCGAGCTGATGAATCTGACTCAGCCCGCCATCAGCAAGATGTTGCGCGACATCGAACTGTTGCTCGGCTTTGCCTTGTTCGAACGGCAGACCCGCAGCATGGTCCTGACCGAGCTCGGCGAGTTCGTGGTCCGCTATGCGCGGATGACCCTGGACGACACGCAATCTTTCGTCGATCAGCTCAACAAGCTGCGCAAAGGTGGGCATGGTCATTTGAAAGTCGGCGCGATTTTCGCGGCGACCTCGGTCGTGCTGCCCGAGGCGATCACCCGGATCAAGCTGGACCGCCCGATGTTGTCCATCGAAGTGATCGAACAAACCAGCAATCAACTGCTGGAAATGCTCGAGCATAAAAAGCTCGACCTGATCATTGCCCGCTTCACCGACGAGCGTTATCAGCAACCCTTCGAATTTCGCCCACTGGGGCCCGAGCCGTTTTGCCTGGTGGTCAACAGTCGCCATCCCTTAGCGCAGTTCGATGAAGTGGCGACCGACCAGCTCGGCGATTGGCCCTGGGTCATGTACCCCTTCAATGCCCCCATACGGCGACGAATGGAAAAAGCCTTCACCGAGTTCAATGTACGCACGCCCACCAACACGGTCGAAACCATCTCGATGCCGACCTTCCTGCAACTTCTGCAATCGGGGCCGATGCTCGCGATGTTGCCCGAGTCGATGGTCCAGCCCCAGGTCCAGAGCGGTTTGCTCAAAGTGCTAAATACGCCGTTCAAGGTCGAGCCCCAGGACTACGGCATCATCACGCGCAAGGACGAACCGCTGAGCGAAGCTGCACGTGAGTTCGCCGATACCTTGCTGGCGTTCGCCCGATTGCGAAGGGAAGCGGGCGATCGTTGAGCAATTTTTTACGCAAGAAACCTTTAATCAATGAGAAAAGGTTATCGATCAATCCAAACGTCTCATTAGGCAGCCACCTGCGGCGACTCTTATAGTGCAGCAACAAAGGTAAGGCGCGGCCCGTTCGCCAGCGACCTCCCACGCCTCATAGCCAGAGAGTCTGAGATGGAATTGATCATGAAAACCGGTGCAGCCGCCGTGCTGCGCCTCAATCCTCTGGACGATGTATTGATCGCCCGTCGGCCGTTGGCAGTGGGCGATGTACTCGAGCAGGAAGGCGTGACCGTGCGCCAGCCGATACCCGCCGGCCACAAAATCGCCGCACGCCGTGTCGAAGCCGGCCAGCCCTTGCGTCGTTACGGGCAGATCATCGGTTTTGCCACAGAGATTGTCGACGCCGGCGAACACGTGCATGTGCACAACCTGACCATGGGCGATTTTGCCCGTGACTATGCATTCAGCGTGGATGTGAAAGCCGCCAGCCCCTTGAATGAAGAGCCCGTGTTCATGGGGATTGTGCGCCAGGACGGTCGAGTCGCGACGCGCAACTACATCGGTATCCTGACCTCGGTCAATTGCTCGGCCACCGTGGCCCGCGCCGTTGCCGACCATTTTCGTCGGGACATCAATCCTGCCGCGCTACTGACGTACCCCAACATCGACGGCGTAGTCGCCCTCACCCATTCCGCCGGTTGCGCCGTCGACCCCGCCGGTGAAGGCCTGGCCTTACTGCGCCGAACACTGGCTGGTTACGCCACCCATGCCAACTTCGCCGCCGTGCTGGTCATCGGGCTGGGCTGCGAAACCAACCAGATCGAAGGACTGCTCAGCACCCAGGGCCTGAGTCGTAGCGCTACTCTGCGTACTTTCAGCATTCAGGACAGTGGCGGCACCGCCAAAGCAGTCGCCAGCGGCATCGCCGAGGTCAAGGCGTTGCTTGAGGAGGCCAACCAGGTCAAGCGCGAGCCCGTGAGTGCCAGGCATCTCGTGATTGGATTGCAATGCGGCGGCTCTGATGGTTATTCCGGTATCACCGCCAATCCGGCTCTGGGCAATGCCGTGGATCGCCTGGTCGCCTGTGGCGGTACGGCCATCCTTTCCGAAACCCCGGAAATTTATGGGGCCGAACACCTGCTCACCCGTCGGGCGATCAACCGCGCCGTCGGTGAAAAACTCATCGCACGGATCCATTGGTGGGAGGCGTATTGCGCGCGCATGGGCGCAGAGCTGAACAACAATCCTTCGGCCGGTAACAAGGTCGGAGGCTTGACCACCATCCTGGAAAAATCCCTGGGTGCCGTGGCCAAGGCAGGCTCCAGTAACCTGGTCGATGTCTATGAGTATGCCCAGGTGGTCAGCGCCAAAGGCCTGGTGTTCATGGACACTCCGGGCTATGACCCGGTATCGGCGACAGGCCAGGTGGCCGGTGGCGCCAACCTGATTGCCTTCACCACCGGACGTGGTTCGGCCTACGGTTGCGCCCCCACGCCATCGATCAAACTGGCGACCAATAGCGCCCTGTGGAACCGCCAGCGCGAAGACATGGACATCAACTGCGGCGAGATCGCCGAAGACACCATGACCATCGAAGAATGCGGTGAAGCCATCTTCAAACTCATGCTGCGCATCGCTTCGGGCGAACGCAGCATGAGCGAGCAGCACGGTTACGGGCAGAACGAATTCGTGCCCTGGCAGATCGGCGCAGTCACCTGAACCTTTCTCTCCTCCCCTATTGCCCTGAAATCCCCGCAAGGCGGATTCGAACATTCTTTTCTGGAGCCAGAAATGACCACGATCATCGGCCACAACTACATCGCCGGTCAGCGCAGCGCTGCCGGCACTATCATCGTCAACAGCGTTGATGCCAGCACCGGCGAAGCCTTGCCTCACGATTTTTACCAGGCCACCCTCGAAGAAGTCGATGCCGCCGCCAAGGCTGCCGCTGCCGCCTACCCGGCCTATCGCAGCCTGAGTGCCGAACGCCGGGCGCAATTTCTCGATGCGATTGCCGATGAACTGGACCTGTTGGGCGATGACTTTGTAGCGCTGGTCTGCCGCGAAACCGCGCTGCCCGCCGCACGCATTCAAGGCGAGCGCGGTCGCACCAGCGGTCAGATGCGCCTGTTCGCCAAAGTACTGCGTCGCGGTGATTTCTATGGGGCGCGGATCGATCAGGCATTGCCTGAGCGCCAACCGTTGCCGCGTCCGGACCTGCGTCAGTACCGCATCGGCCTCGGGCCGGTCGCCGTATTCGGTGCGAGCAACTTTCCGTTGGCATTCTCCACGGCGGGCGGCGACACCGCGTCGGCGTTGGCCGCCGGTTGCCCGGTGGTGTTCAAGGCTCACAGCGGTCACATGGCCACCGCTGAACGGGTGGCCGACGCGATCATTCACGCCGCAGAAAAAACCGGCATGCCGGCCGGGGTGTTCAATATGATCTACGGTGGCGGGGTCGGCGAAGCACTGGTCAAGCATCCGTCAATTCAGGCGGTTGGCTTTACCGGTTCGTTGAAGGGCGGTCGTGCGTTGTGCGACATGGCCGCTGCACGTGCACAGCCGATTCCGGTGTTCGCCGAGATGTCGAGCATCAACCCGGTGATCGTGTTGCCGCAGGCACTGCAAGTTCGCGCCGAATCGGTCGCCCGTGACCTGACCGCTTCGGTGGTTCAGGGTTGCGGTCAGTTCTGCACCAATCCCGGTTTGGTGATCGGTATTCGCTCGCCGCAGTTCCGCGCCTTCGTTCAGCAGGTCGCAGGACTGATCGGCGATCAGCCGGCGCAAACCATGCTTAATGCCGGGACCTTGAGCAGCTATGGCCAAGGCCTGCAAAAACTCCTCGCCCATCCCGGCATTGAGCATCTCGCCGGCAGTCCGCAACAAGGCAATCAGGCTCAGCCGCAACTGTTCAAGGCGGATGTCAGCCTATTGATCAAGGGCGATGAAGTGCTGCTGGAAGAAGTGTTCGGCCCGACCACGGTGTTTGTCGAAGTCGCCGATCAGGCGCAACTCAGCGCCGCGCTGAATGGCCTGCACGGGCAGCTGACGGCGACGATCATTGGCGAACCCTCAGACTTCGAGCAGTTCGGCGAGTTGACGGTATTGCTGGAGCAGAAGGTCGGAAGGATTCTGTTGAACGGTTATCCAACCGGCGTGGAAGTCTGCGATTCGATGGTCCATGGCGGGCCGTATCCGGCAACTTCCGATGCGCGCGGTACGTCGGTCGGCACCTTGGCGATTGACCGCTTCCTGCGCCCGGTGTGTTTCCAGAACTTTCCGGACACCTTGCTGCCTGATGCCCTGAAAGATGCCAACCCCCTGCGTATCTCTCGCCTGGTGAATGGGCAAGCCACTCGCGACGCTCAGTAGTACTAACGACCTCATGAACAAGGAGCCCGTCAGTGGTTCCTTGCTTCACTGGCGCTGTCAATCGTCAGCACGAGAATACCGGTATCATCATGCTTTCCCGCCCCAACGCCGCTACTGTCTTCACACAAGCATAAAGCCCCAGGACAATCAGGGTTCCCAGCCTTTCAGATCAAGAAGTCAATGTGCTAGGCCACCAGCCTCAAGAAATTGTGAACCGTGCTATATCGCTGGCGATCGAGCAAGGCTTCAACATTTGCATCAGCGTGGTCGATGGGTCTACCTGCGTATGGATGATGCCCCGCCGGCACGATCAAGGTGGCGATCAAGAAAGTCCGTACCGCAGCGATCTTCTGCACTGACAGTGCTGAAATCAGTTCAATCAGGGCTTCTTTTAATCGGGATTAAAGATTTGGCTGTTGGCCTGAATTGCGCAGATAGGCCTAGTCGACATCGGGCCGGAGCTCTTCACAGGTAACCGCCCTGCTCGACTCCCGCTCAAGATTGATGGCGAGGCCTGGACCTGCCCGGCGAAAGCCATGGGCGATCTGTTTAAGGTTGCCAGGTGGTACGGGAGACGCCGTTGAAGATCATGAATGCGCCGGAAAGGGCGGTGTGATCACCTGTCCGCAGTGCTGCAAGGGATCGCGTCGGGACATGGCATACAAAGGAGCAGGGCTTTATGTCTAACCAAACGATTGACGGCGTGCCGCGTGAGCTGCTCGGCAAGCTCGCCAAGGCACTGATGATATTCACTGGGCAGTGATAGCGTCCCGAATCTACGGCACAACTACGGCGATGAATGGTGGCTGCCGCTCGATGCTATGCGGGAAGAGCTACGTGCGATGCTGGCAAAGGATTCGCCCTGCGCAAAATCAAAAGGTGATTCATCCGCTCCAGCCCAAAGTAAGCCGGTGGCAACTGTGATCGCCAAAGCCTGGCTTGTTGGGGCACCAAGGGCAGTCGCACTAAACGCGTTCGGACTTGAGTTGGCAGACGGAACACAGCTCTACGTCGAGCAGCCCGCGCCGGTAGCTGATCGCCTGATCGAGCGCCTTGCACAGCGCTTCCCCGATCTTGAAAACATGTACACCGCGGAAGTCTTCGCCGACTGGCTGCGCACCGAACTCAACACCAAGTAACCCACCTTCCAATCAATCCACCCGGCAACGGCGTGGCGAGGTATTCCCATGGCCAACACAACGCTGGCGCCGGCCCTAGAGACCGCGCCGCGTTTCATTCGGGCGAAGCACGCCCCCGCTTATCTCGGAATGTGTTGAGCAGTTTTCGACGAAACCGTACGTCCCGATGTCCGTGAATTCCCTATTGGAAAACAGGGTGTTGCATTCGACCGTCATGAGTTGGACCAGTGGGCAGACGCCTATATCGAACGTATGACAATTGAAAAGCAGGCCAATCAGGACAACAATCCGCCCCGCAGTGGGCGCCAAGGCGCAAAACAATGGCGCGAAAAACAATGTCGGGCCTCTACCAGAGGAACGGAATTTGGCACATCGACAAAGTCGTCAGAGGTAGCCGACTTCAAGAAAGCACTGGAGCAAGCGAGAGGGAAGAAGCCGAGCAGTACCTGATTCACCGACTGGAAAAGCTCAGGCAGGAGAAGATTTACGGTGTGCGCCAGGTTCGCACCTGGCGTGAGGCCGCTACTCGGTTCCTGGTGGAATTCAAGGACCAGGCATCAATTGGCCTTTCCGCCTCTCACATTGAACAGCTTGACCCGTATATAGGTGATCTGCCGATTACGCACATTGATGATGGGACACTGGCCCCATTCGTGCGAGATCGGCAAAAGCCAACGAAGACGGCACAGGGTAAGGTTAAACCTGGCGTCGCAAACAGGACGGTCAATATTGCCCTGCAGCGTGTCGTCAGAATCTTGAACCTGTGCCACCGCAAGTGACGTGACGCGGAAAAGCGGCCATGGCTGGAAAGCGTGCCGATGATATCGATGCTTGAGGAAAGGAAGTCGAGCCGAAAGCCCTACCCAATGTCCTGGGAAGAGCAGGCTCTTTTGTTCCCTGAGCTGCCCGACCACCTCTTGAGGATGGCCCTCTATAAGGTGAACACGGGGTGCAGGGAGCAGGAAGTGTGCAAGTTGCGGTGGGATTGGGAAATACGGGTGCCGGACCTGAACACCAGCGTGTTTCTGATACCTGCCGGATTCGGCGGGCGAAGCGACAAGGCCGGGGTAAAGAACGGCGATGAACGCCTGGTGATTCTTAACAGGGTGGCTATGAACATCATCGATAAACAGCGAGGCCTACACAAAGATCTGGTGTTCGCGTATGGGCAGCCAGATCAGTTCGGGCCAACGGCGATGCATCGAATGAATGACTCGGCCTGGAAGAAAGCCAGGGTGCGCGCAGCGGACAAGTGGGAAAAGACCCACCAATCGCCAGCACACCCCGGATTCAGGTCGATCAGGATTCACGACTTGAAGCACACCTTTGGCAGAAGGTTACGTGCAGCAAGCGTGACGGAGGAAGATCGGAAAGCGTTGTTGGGGCATAAGAACGGCAGCATTACGAGCCACTATTCTACCCCGGAGTTGCAGCACTTGATTGAGGCTGCGAACAAAGTGTCGGCTACTGACTCTCGCGGGCCGGCACTGACCATCTTGAGGAGGAAGTTTGGATGATCCCCCGCAAAAGTCCCTACGCATGAAAAAGCCGAACTGGTTAGAGTTCGGCTAAGTCATTGAATAATATGGTCGGGACGGAGTGATTCGAACACTCGACCCCTAGCACCCCATGCTAGTGCGCTACCGGACTGCGCTACGCCCCGACTAGGCGTGTTACTGGGTTCGCTTCTTAACGAAGCGAACCGGAATATACCGCAAGCTTTTGAAATGTGGAAGTATTTTTAAAGCTTGAATCATTTTTTCAGCACCACCAGTACATCTTCCAATTCGGAGATCATCTGGCGGATCAGTTGCTTGTATTGGGTGGTGTCGTCTTTGGCCTCATCACCGGACATACGCTGGCGTGCGCCGCTGATGGTGAACCCCTGGTCGTACAGCAACGCACGGATCTGTCGGATCATCAGCACGTCCTGGCGCTGATAATACCGACGGTTCCCGGTGCGTTTGACGGGGTTGAGTTGAGGAAACTCCTGCTCCCAATAGCGCAGCACGTGCGGTTTTACCGCACACAGCTCGCTGACTTCACCAATGGTGAAGTAGCGTTTGCCTGGGATGACGGGTAGCTCGTCGTTATGACTTGGTTCCAGCATAAGCCTCAACTCGGGCCTTCAACTTCTGCCCTGGACGAAAGGTGACCACACGGCGAGCCGTGATCGGGATTTCTTCTCCCGTTTTTGGATTGCGGCCAGGCCGCTGGCGTTTGTCTCGCAGGTCAAAATTGCCGAAACCGGACAATTTGACCTGTTCGTTGTCTTCCAGAGCGTGGCGGATCTCTTCAAAAAACAGCTCGACCAATTCCTTGGCCTCGCGCTTGTTCAGACCCAACTCTTCGTACAGACGTTCCGCCATCTCAGCTTTCGTCAAAGCCCCCATACGTCACTTCCTTAACGTGGCGTTCAACCTTTGTTCGAGCGAGGTGAGGATATTTTGCGTCGTGGTATTCACCTCATCGTCATTAAGAGTGCGCGATGGATGCTGCCAGGTCAAGCCAACTGCGAGGCTTTTTCTATGCGGATCAATGCCTTTACCCTGATAGACGTCAAATAGCCTGAGGTCTGTCAGCCATTCCCCTGCATTTTCACGGATTACATCCAGAACTGCAGTGGCGGCGACTTCACGGTCGGCAATCAGGGCCAGGTCGCGGCGCACTTCAGGGAAGCGCGACAACTCGCTGAATTTAGGCATCTTGCCCGACGCAACTTCAGCCAAGACTAGCTCAAACACGAAGACTGGACGGTCCAGCCCCAGGGTTTTCGACAGTTCTGGGTGAATGGCACCGACGAAGCCCACCAGGCGACCTTCACGCTCGATACGTGCAGTCTGGCCCGGGTGCAAGGCTGGGTGGCTGCCCGGTACAAACGTAAAGGCGTCCAGCGCACCGGCGAAGCCCAGCACCGCTTCCACGTCAGCCTTGACGTCGAAGAAGTCCACAACCTCACGGCCTTGTGCCCAGCCTTCCGGCAGACGGCTGCCGCAGACAACACCCGCCAGCATTGGCTCTTGCTTCAAGCCATCGAGTTGGCCGACGAAACGCAAGCCGCTTTCGAACAGACGCACGCGGTCTTGCTGGCGGTTCAGGTTGTGGGAAAGCGCCTTCACCAGGCCCGGCCACAGCGACGAACGCATGGCGGCCATATCGTTGGAGATCGGGTTGGCCAGCAGTAACGGCTCAACGCCAGGGTTGAACAGTTCAAACTGCTTTGGATCGATGAAGCTATAGGTCACGGCTTCCTGATAACCACGGGCCACCAGCAGGCGACGCAGTTCAGGCAGGTGCGCACGCGCTTCGGCCTTGGGTTGCGGTGCCAGGCGTGCCTGCGGATAGCGAACCGGCAGGCGGTTGTAGCCGTACAGACGTGCCAGCTCTTCGATCAGGTCGACTTCCAGGCTGATGTCGAAGCGATGGCTAGGTACTGCAACCTGCCACTGCCCTTCCCCACCCGCAGAAATACCCAGGCCGAGCGCGGACAGCAGTTGCTCGATTTCAGCCGGCTCGATGACCAGGCCGAGCATTTGCTCAACGCTTTTGGCACGCAAGGTGATCGGCGCAATCGACGGCAGGTACTGTTCGCTGACGGTTTCGGTGATCGGGCCGGCTTCGCCACCGGTGATTTCCAGCAGCAGGCCGGTGGCGCGCTCCATGGCTTCACGGGCGAGTTTCCAGTCCACGCCACGCTCGTAGCGGTGCGACGCATCGGTGTGCAGGCCGTAGGAACGGGCCTTGCCAGCGATCGCGATCTGGTCGAAGAACGCGCTTTCAAGGAATACATCACGGGTGGTCGCGGATACACCGCTGTGCTCGCCACCCATCACGCCGGCAATCGCCAGGGCGCGAGCGTGGTCGGCGATCACCAGGGTATCGGCACGCAGGCTGACTTCCTGGCCATCGAGCAGCACCAGCTTCTCGCCCTCTTCGGCCATACGCACGCGGATGCCGCCATTGATTTCGGCAAGATCGAACGCGTGCAACGGCTGGCCCAGTTCAAGCATCACGTAGTTGGTGATGTCGACGGCGGCGTCGATGCTGCGCACGTCGGCACGACGCAGGCGCTCGACCATCCACAGCGGGGTTGGCTTGGACAGGTCGACGTTACGGATCACACGCCCCAGGTAACGCGGGCAAGCGTTGGGCGCCAATACGTCAATCGAGCGGACTTCGTCGTGTACCGCCGGCACGGCAGCAACCACTGGACGGGTGACAGGCGCGTTGTACAGCGCACCCACTTCACGGGCCAGGCCAGCCAGGGACAGGCAGTCGCCGCGGTTGGGGGTCAGGTCGACCTCGATGCTGGCGTCTTCCAGCTCCAGGTAAACACGGATGTCCTGACCCACTGGCGCGTCGGCCGGCAGCTCCATCAGGCCATCATTGCCCTCACCTACTTGCAGCTCGGCCTGGGAGCACAGCATGCCGTTGGATTCAACGCCACGCAGCTTGGCCTTCTTGATCTTGAAGTCGCCCGGCAACTGGGCACCGATCATGGCGAACGGGATCTTCAGGCCCGGGCGCACGTTAGGCGCTCCGCACACGACCTGAAAGGTTTCCGAACCGTTGCTGACCTGGCACACACGCAATTTGTCGGCATCCGGGTGCTGCTCGGCGCTCAACACCTCGCCCACCACCACACCGCTGAAAACACCGGCGGCCGGCGTAACGCTATCGACCTCAAGACCGGCCATCGACAGACGGGCAACCAGCTCGTCGCGATCTACCTGCGGGCTTACCCAGCCACGCAGCCATTGTTCACTGAATTTCATCCTGCTCTCCTAAAGATTCGTTACGACTAGCGAAATTGCGCGAGGAACCGCAAGTCGTTGTCGAAGAACAGACGCAAGTCGTTCACGCCGTAACGCAGCATGGCCAGACGCTCAACGCCCATGCCGAAGGCAAAGCCCGAGAACTCTTCCGGGTCGATCCCGGACATGCGCAGCACGTTGGGGTGAACCATGCCGCAGCCCATCACTTCCAGCCAGCCGGTCTGCTTGCACACACGGCAGCCTTTACCGCTGCACATCACGCATTCCATGTCGACTTCAGCCGATGGCTCGGTGAACGGGAAGAACGAGGGACGGAAACGCACCGCCAACTCTTTTTCGAAGAACACCCGCAGGAACTCTTCGATGGTGCCTTTGAGGTCGGCGAAATTGATATCGCGATCAACCAGCAGGCCTTCAACCTGGTGGAACATCGGCGAATGGGTGATATCCGAGTCACTACGGTACACACGGCCTGGGCAGACAATGCGGATCGGCGGCTTGTTCGCTTCCATGGTGCGGACCTGTACCGGCGAGGTATGGGTGCGCAGCAGCATGTTGGCGTTGAAATAAAAGGTGTCGTGCATCGACCGGGCCGGGTGATGGCCTGGGATGTTGAGCGCCTCGAAGTTGTGGTAGTCGTCTTCGACCTCAGGGCCTTCGGCAATGCCGTAGCCGATGTGGGTAAAGAACTGTTCGATACGTTCCAGAGTCCGGGTGATCGGATGCAGACCGCCCGAGGCCTGGCCACGACCAGGCAAGGTCACGTCAATGGACTCGGCGGCGAGCTTGGCCGCAAGATCGGCCTCCTCGAGCGACGCCTTGCGCGCATTGAGAACCTCTGTGACACGCTCCTTGGCGACGTTGATCAGCGCACCGACTTGCGGACGCTCTTCAGCGGGCAGATTTCCCAGGGTCTTCATCACCTGAGTCAATTCACCTTTCTTGCCAAGGTAGTGAACCCGGATTTGCTCCAGGGCATTTACATCTTCAGCGCTTTGCACAGCCTCAAGGGCTTGGGCGACGAGCGCGTCCAGGTTTTCCATGTACAGACTCCAGATACAAAATAGGGGAAGAGCTTGAAGGCTCTTCCCCTATTTATGACGTTTACCACCTCGGGCCACAGGAGTAGCCCAGGGTGACTGTCGGGGGTACTTAAGCCAAGGAGGCTTTAGCTTTCTCGACAATCGCAGCAAACACCGCTTTTTCGTTCACGGCCAGTTCAGCCAGAACCTTACGGTCGATTTCGATGGACGCTTTTTTCAGGCCAGCGATGAAACGGCTGTAGGACAGACCGTTAACACGTGCACCAGCGTTGATACGAGCGATCCACAGAGCGCGGAACTGACGTTTTTTCTGACGACGGTCGCGGTAGGCGTATTGGCCTGCCTTGATTACCGCTTGCTTGGCAACACGGAATACGCGTGAACGCGCGCCGTAGTAGCCTTTAGCAAGTTTCAGAATTTTTTTGTGACGCTTACGGGCCATGACGCCACGCTTTACACGAGCCATGAGTTACTTCCTCTATTCTTGAACCAAAATTAACGAAGGCGCAGCATGCGCTCGACTTTTGCCACGTCAGACGGATGCAGCAAGCTGCTACCGCGCAGTTGACGCTTACGCTTGGTCGACATTTTGGTCAGGATGTGGCTCTTGAAAGCGTGCTTGTGCTTGATGCCGTTAGCAGTTTTCAGAAACCGCTTAGCAGCACCACTTTTAGTTTTCATCTTTGGCATGTTCGGTACTCCGCATTCAGTTGATAAACATAATCAGAAGGCCTGCCGTGCCCTGTTGATTACTTCTTCTTTTTCGGGGCGATGACCATAATAAGCTGGCGTCCTTCCATCTTAGGATGCTGTTCGACCGAACCGTACTCGAGCAGGTCAGCTTCAACCCGCTTGAGGAGTTCCATCCCCAGCTCCTGGTGGGCCATCTCACGGCCGCGGAATCGCAAGGATACCTTGGCCCTGTCCCCATCACTCAGGAAACGTACCAGGTTGCGCAGTTTTACCTGGTAATCCCCTTCCTCCGTCCCTGGACGAAACTTGATTTCTTTTACTTGAATCTGCTTCTGGTTCTTCTTCGCTGCGGCAACCTGCTTCTTCTTTTCGAAGATCGACTTGCCGTAGTCCATCACCCGACAAACAGGTGGGATTGCATCGGCGGAGATTTCCACCAGGTCCAGCTTGGACTCTTCTGCAATACGAAGCGCTTCATCAATCGAGACGATGCCAATCTGCTCGCCATCAGCGCCAATTAACCGAACCTCGCGTGCCGAGATATTCTCGTTGATCGGGGCTTTCGGTGCAGCTCGTTTATCTTGTCTCATTTCACGCTTAATAATAATTACTCCGAATCTGGGCGACCACGCCGGGAAACCGCTTGCGCGAGGAACTCAGCGAACTGGGCGACGGGCATCGAGCCCAGGTCAGCACCTTCACGAGTACGCACAGCGACAGTCTGCATCTCGACTTCCCGATCTCCAATAACCAAGAGATAGGGAACCTTGAGCAAGGTATGCTCGCGGATTTTAAAGCCGATCTTTTCATTTCTCAAGTCGGACTTGGCACGAAACCCGCTTTCGTTGAGAGTTTTTTCAACTTCAGCGGCAAAATCTGCCTGTTTATCAGTGATATTCATGATCACTGCCTGGGTCGGAGCCAGCCACGCAGGGAACGCGCCCTCGTAGTGCTCGATCAGGATACCGACGAACCGTTCGAACGAGCCGAGGATCGCCCGGTGCAGCATAACCGGGTGTTTACGGCTGTTGTCTTCGGAGACATATTCGGCTCCCAGACGGATCGGCAGGTTAAAATCGAGCTGCAGGGTACCACACTGCCAGACACGGCCAAGGCAATCTTTGAGCGAGAACTCGATCTTCGGACCGTAGAAGGCGCCCTCACCCGGCTGCAGATCGTATGCAAGGCCCGCACTGTCGAGCGCTGCGGCCAGTGCCGCTTCGGCGCGATCCCACAGCTCGTCGGAACCGACGCGTTTTTCCGGACGAGTGGACAGCTTCATCTCGACTTCGGTAAAGCCGAAATCGCGATAAACGTCCATCGTCAGTTTGATAAACGCTGCGGACTCGGCCTGCATCTGCTCTTCGGTGCAGAAGATGTGGGCGTCGTCCTGGGTGAAGCCACGCACACGCATGATGCCGTGCAGCGCACCCGATGGCTCGTTACGGTGGCAGGCACCGAATTCGGCCAGGCGCATCGGCAACTCGCGATAGCTCTTCAGGCCCTGATTGAATACCTGCACGTGGCATGGGCAGTTCATCGGCTTGATGGCGTAGTCGCGGTTTTCCGACTGAGTGGTAAACATGTTGTCGGCATAGTTGGCCCAGTGCCCGGATTTCTCCCACAGGCTGCGATCAACCACCTGTGGAGTCTTGATCTCCAGGTAGCCGTTTTCGCGCTGCACCTTGCGCATGTACTGCTCAAGCACTTGGTACAGGGTCCAGCCATTCGGGTGCCAGAACACCATGCCCGGTGCTTCTTCCTGAAGGTGGAACAGGTTCAGGCGCTTGCCGATCTTGCGATGGTCGCGCTTTTCGGCTTCTTCGATGCGCTGGATATAGGCGGCCAGCTGCTTCTTATCAGCCCAGGCCGTGCCGTAGATCCGTTGCAGTTGTTCGTTCTTCGCATCACCGCGCCAGTAGGCACCGGACAGCTTGGTCAGCTTGAACGACTTGAGAAAGCGCGTGTTCGGCACGTGCGGGCCACGGCACATGTCGACGTATTCTTCGTGGTAGTACAGGCCCATCGCCTGCTCGTCCGGCATGTCTTCCACCAGGCGCAGCTTGTAGTCCTCGCCACGTGCGGTAAACACGTCGATCACTTCGGCACGCGGGGTGACTTTTTTGATGACGTCGTAATCTTTTTCGATCAGCGCGTGCATGCGCTGTTCGATGGCCGCCAGGTCGTCCGGAGTAAAAGGACGCTCATAGGCGATATCGTAATAGAAGCCTTCTTCGATGACGGGGCCGATCACCATCTTGGCGGTTGGATACAGTTGCTTGACCGCATGGCCAATCAAGTGCGCACAAGAGTGGCGAATGATCTCCAGCCCCTCTTGATCCTTGGGCGTGATGATTTGCAGGCTGGCGTCGCTGGTGATCAGGTCGCTGGCGTCAACCAGCTTGCCGTCGACCTTGCCGGCCACGGTGGCCTTGGCCAGGCCAGCACCAATGGATGCGGCGACCTCGGCTACGGAAACCGGATGATCGAATGAACGTTGACTGCCGTCGGGAAGAGTAATAGTTGGCATGGCGCCTCCTCTCCTAGTGGTGACCCCTACCAAAGGTCACGTGGGTTGGGATGAGCCAGTACAAGATCCAACACCAGGCCGTTCAATGATGAACGCCTGCCTTACAGCGGCAGGAGCCTTTCGGCCAACCGATAATCGAACCAGAGTGACTGGAGTGAACAAAAAGAACCTGGCAAGGCGGCAAATGGCGCACCGGGAAATAGCCAGGCGAGGATGCTAGCACAGATGAACGGTCATCGCGTCGGCCAAGCGTTGGGTAAAGAGCAATTCACGGCTTTTATAGCTGCGAAAGTGAACTTGAGCTGTACGTAAGGCCTCAAAGCCACTGAGAATCGCCGTTCGTCCTCGACCCAAAGGAGCATCCCATGATGCGTTTTACCTCTACCCTCGCTGTCGCCGCTACCCTGAGCCTCCTTTCCCTCGGCGCGCAGGCTGCAGCCCCTTCCAACTGGCCAGCCGGCGCCCGTGACGCCTTCGTCAACGACTGCAGTGCCGCCGCCAGCCAGAACGTGGACGTCAAAACTGCCAAGACCCATTGCGAATGTGGCGCTGACAAGATCAATGCCGAATTGAGCACTGCCGAGATCAAGGAATTGATGACCAACCAGAACGCCAGCCCGGAGCTTAAAAACAAAGCGGTCGCGGCTATTTCGTCCTGCAAAGTGGTGAAGAAAAAGTAAGATTGGCTGACGATTCGACGGCCATTTCGCTGGAAAAACAGCCTGAAAACTGCCATTTCACACAAATTATTCAGGTTTTACGGCTTTTTTTAACAGCTGATATTTCGTCGCAAAGCCCCGTAAATCGGGGCTTTCAGCCCAATAATGAATCAAACGCAAAGCGATTGATTAGCAAACAGTGCCTTGGGGGGGCTCCCAAGCCGAACATTTCGACTATGATAGCCCTGTGTGCCCAGTTGGCCTGAGCAGCACAGCACTACTGAAAATATATGTTTCTTGGAGATACACCATGTCTAATCGCCAAACCGGCACCGTTAAATGGTTCAACGATGAAAAAGGCTTCGGCTTCATCACTCCTCAAGGTGGCGGTGACGACCTGTTCGTACACTTCAAAGCTATCGAAAGCGACGGTTTCAAAAGCCTGAAAGAAGGCCAAACCGTTTCCTTCGTGGCTGAGAAAGGCCAAAAGGGTATGCAAGCTGCACAGGTTCGCGGCGAGTAACTCTCCGCTGAGCTAAAAAAACCCCGTCCATGTGGCGGGGTTTTTTATGGGTGATGCAAAAGCCGTGTCAGCCGCAGTTAACCCGGTTGATCACCAGGTTGTTGTCGGTGTTCAGGTTCAAGCGGTCGGAGCGATACTCCAGCGTGACCATGTCATTGGGCTTGAGGATGCGTGCATTCTGCGCTCCAGCACGCGTGCGGGCTTGCTCCAGCAACTGGGGCGAGGCTTTCTGGCCGATGGCGAACTCTGCAGCCTTCGACTCACAGCGGCTATGACCTGCATCGGTCGAAGTGGCAGCTTTGCCTGGCTCAGAGGCACCCGGGGTACTGCAACCCGCCAACGCGAGCGCAGCCAACAAAGTACCGAATGATGCGAGCTTCAAAGGCATGAAGCCTCCTATGATAAAAAGTGGACAGAGATCGTGCGACAGCAGTCAAGGCGATTGGTTTCAAGACGTTAACCGCCTGCAAGCAAGTCTGCCTGAGTCAAGGCCTGCTATCGCTCGGTGAATCGTGACTAGATATGAACGTATTCAGTAGATGTCGATGTAGTCCGACGCAGGTGTAGGCCAATTGTCCTTCAGCGCGTTGAAAATCTGCATGACCCAGACTTCATCGCTGGCCGCCACGATGCCGACATAGCCTGAACCTTTGGCCCAGGTCTCCAGGCGAAACACCAGGCCATCGATATCAACCCCCCCGACTACGCCGGAAGAAAGGTAGGCAACGCCAGCCTTGGTCACTCGCAGCTGGGTATGTTCGTCGTCACTGGCGCTGCCAAGCAGTTGGCGCACGGCGTCCAGCGTCAGGTTGTCGGGCTTGCTCAAATCGATTTGCACGCGGTGTTTCCCGGTCATTTAACAGGCCGACAGTGTCGCACAGCCGCTGCGTCATGCCTAAGTAGCAGTGCCAAACGCCGTACAAAATGCTTAACTGCGCCCCTCTGGAACGGCGTTCCAGTGCATTACCCCGCATTTTCAGCCCGTGAGATTTCCATGACCACCGTAACGCTTCAAGCCGACATCAAAGCCAAGTGGCCCCAAGGGCAAAGTTCCTACAGCCCCGGCAGTCCCGAAGAACTGGCGATCATTGGTATCGACCTGTTGGTCAAGGAACTGGGAACCCAGGCGGCACAAGCGTTCATTGGCCAGGTATTCGAGAAATACCCGGCCGACTACATAGGCGCACAAGAGTAAGAACCGGCCGGCGAACGCCGACCGGTAAAACGTATTACTTCAAACGCGCCAGGCGCTCGGTCAGCAGATCGAAGAAGCCTTGGGCGTCACCATTCTCAACCCAGAACACATTCTTGGGCTGCTTGAGGCCGTCGTACCAATCGACGATGGTCTGGCCGAAGGTCGGGCCTTCGCGGCTGTCGACCACCATATTGGCCTCACGACCGCTGAACAGCGAAGGCTTGAGCAGGTACGCCACCACGGTAGCGTCATGGACCGGGCCACCCGGAATGCCGTAGTGCTCCATATCGCCTTTGACGTACTCATTCAGAATACTGCTGACGACCTTGCTCGCGTTGTTGTTCAGGTCGGCAATCTTCTTCAGACGGGCGTCGCTGGTGAGGACTTTATGGGTCACGTCCAACGGCAGGTAAGTCAGTTTCACCCCGCTTTTGAGCACGATTTCCGCCGCCACCGGATCGGCGAACAGGTTGAACTCGGCCACTGGGGTGATATTGCCGCCGTTGAAGTGCGCGCCGCCCATCACGACCACTTCCTTGATGCCCTGGGTGATTTCGGGCGCCTGGGTCAGGGCCAGTGCCAGGTTGGTCTGCGGGCCGAGCATGGCGATGGTGATGCTATGCGGCTTGGCGCTGCTCAGGGTCTTGATCAGGTAGTCGACGGCATTGCCTTCGGCCAGGCCTTTTTTCGGTTCATGCACCGTGACGCCAGAGATACCTTCCTTGCCATGGATATTCTCGGCGTAGATCGGTTTGCGCAGCAGCGGTGCTGGCGCACCGGCGTACACCGGAATGTCTTCGCGCCCTGCCCACTCGCGCGCCAGGCGCGCGTTACGCGAAGTCTTGTCCAGGCGCACATTGCCGGCGACGGTGGTCAGCGCACGAATGCTCAGTTCCTGCGGCGAAGCCATGGCGAACAGCAAGGCCACCACATCGTCGGCACCCGGGTCGGTGTCGATGATCAGGTCGATTTTTTCCGCCGCTTGGGCGCTTGCAGCAGTGAGCGCGGACAAAAGCAGAACACTCCGGAACAGGTTTTTCAGGGTAGGTAGACCACGTTGCATAAAGCACTCCTTGTCATAGGGGGGACGCTAGAACGTTACGCCGGACACCAGCGCTATATTGCAGTACGGCTGGCACTCGCCAGTGCGCACCACGGCGCGGGCATTGCGGCTCAATTGCTTGAATTGGTCATGGCTGAGCAGGCGGCGCTCACCCAGTGCAGCCTGCTCTGTGAGCGCATTTAGCGCGTCCAGCGCGGCCGGCTGTTTCAGCAGGATCTCTTCTGCCAGCACATGGCTTTCCACCTGCATTTCGCTAAGCACGATGCGCAAGGTGCTGATGAAGTCCGGGATGCCCTGGGTCAGTGCCAGGTCGATCAATTCGACGCCGGGAGGTACCGGCAGGCCGGCATCGCCGATGACCAGGATGTCACCGTGGCCCAGGGACGCGATCACACGCGACAGGGCGATATTCAGCAAAGGTGTCTTTTTCATGCGGGCACAAAACCTTTTACGTCGTGCAGCGTAGGAATGGAGGGCTGAGCGCCGGCGCGGGTCACTGACAACGCCGCCGCCACCTGGCCAAAACGGATCGCCTCGGCTTCGCTCTCGCCCGCTGCCAATGCGGCGGCGAAGCCACCGACAAAGGTATCGCCAGCAGCCGTGGTATCCACCGCCTTGACCTTCGGCGCCACCAGGTGCTCAAAGCTCTTGCCGTCGGCAAACAGCGCGCCTTGGGCGCCAAGAGTGATGATGACCTTACCGGCGCCCGCCTTGATCAGCGCGGTCGCGGCGACCTTGGCGCTGCCGAGGGAGTCGACCGTCACACCGCTCAGGGCACTGGCCTCACTTTCATTGGGGATCAGATAATCGATCGAGGCATACCAATCTGGGGGCAACGGCCCGCTTGCCGGGGCCGGATTGAGGATGACGGTCTTGCCCAGCTCGCGACCCCGCTTGAGCGCATACCCTACGGTTTCCATCGGCACCTCCAGCTGGCAAATAATCACGTCTGCCGCCTGCAGCACAGCGTCGCACATTTGCAGCGACGCGGGCGTCAGCTCACCGTTGCTGCCGGCCACAATGACAATGGCGTTCTGGCTGCTGTCATCGACCACGATCAACGCCACACCGCTGGAGCCGTCCACCGTGCTGACTGCCTGGCAATCGATGCCTTCCACCAGCAGCGCATCGCGCAATTGGCTGCCGTAGGCGTCGGTACCGATGCACCCCACCATTGCGACACTCGCCCCCAGACGTGCCGAGGCGACGGCCTGGTTGGCACCCTTGCCACCGGGCACAGTGGAGAACGTCTGGCCGATCAGGGTTTCACCGGCACGCGGCAAGCGACTGGCGCGGGTGACCAGGTCCATGTTCAAGCTGCCTATTACCACTACTTTTGCTGGCATACATCAGTACTCATCAATTCGGTTCAGCGGTATTGGGCGAACACATCAGCCAATGGCGCGGTCGACTCACGCAAAACAATACTGGGCGTCACGATACGTTGATCGATCGGCAGTTGGGGTGTTGCTATTCGTTGCAGTAATAATTCGGCTGCCGTCTCGCCCAATTGCAGGATCGACTGGCCGACCGTTGTCAGCGCCGGGTAGACGTAGCGCCCCATCTGGATGTCATCGAAACCGATGACCGACAGCTCGCCCGGCACCCGCACATTGCGCTCGGCGGCGGCGCGCAGCACGCCAAAACCAATCATATCGTTGCTGGCGAAAATCGCGCTGGGCGGGTGTTGCGATAATAACTGTACGGCTGCGGCATAGCCGCCTGTGCTGGTGAAATCGCTTTCCAGGGTGCGGCTGGCCAACACCTCGATGCCCGCCTCGCGCAATGCACGCTGGTACCCCGCCAGGCGCATCTGCGCCACGCGGGTATGCCCTGGGCCGCCGATACAGGCGATGTCCCGGTGCCCCAATTCCAACAAGTGCCGGGTCGCCAGGTAAGCGCCCTCTTCGTGATCGATGCGCACCAGGTCCACATCAATTCCATCCAGCGCCCGGTCGACAATCACCATGGGCGTACGCACTGCACTCAAGCCTGCGGCAAGACCACTGTCATCGCCGCCCACGGAGGTCACGATCAAGCCGTCGACGCGCTTTTCCAGCAACACGCGCAAATAATTGCGCTGTTTCTCTGCGTCGTCATCCGAGTTGCAGAGGATCACGCAATAGCCATTACGCTCACAGTAATCCTCGATACCCCGGGCCAGCTCGGCAAAATACGGGTTGAGGCTGTTGGGCACCAGCAGGCCGATGGTCGCCGTGGTCTTAGCCTTGAGCGAGCGTGCAACGGCACTGGGCACGTAGTCCAACTGCTTGATCGCCGCCTCGACCTTGATGCGTACCGGCTCGCTGACCGGGCGCGTCTTGTTCACCACATGGGACACGGTGGTGTAGGAAATACCTGCAAGCGCTGCCACATCCTTGATCGTTGCCATGGTTCAGCCCCGCCGACTGGCGCGCTGGCTGCGGTAAGTGTCGAGGACCACAGCGATCACGATCACAGCACCGGTAATGATGCGCTTAGTCGGTTCCGTCGCACCGATCTGCGCCAGCCCGGCCGCCAAGACCGAAATGATCAACACGCCGAAAAACGTACTAATGACCGAGCCACGCCCGCCCATCAGGCTGGTGCCACCAATCACCACGGCGGCGATCACTTGCAGCTCCAGGCCCGAACCGGCATTCGGATCCGCCGCTTCCAGACGCGAAATCTGAAACAGCGCCGCCACACCAGCCAACAGGCCCATCAGGCTGAACACCAGGATCTTGTAAGGCTTGGGATTGATGCCCGCCAGGCGCACCGCTTCTTCGTTGGTGCCGATGCCGATCAGGTAACGACCGAAGACCGTACGGGTCAGTACCAACTGGGCCGCGATGATCACCAGCAGCGCGATGATAAACGACGGGGAAATACCGAAGGCAATCGGGTTGGACAGCCAGGCAAACGAGTCACCGATATAAGCGGTGCGCGAGCCCGTCATCTGGTAGGCCACGCCGCGGGCCATCTCCAGCACGCCGAGGGACACGATAAATGACGGAATGCGCCAGGCCACCGTGATGGAACCGGTGATAGTGCCGGCCAACGCCGCGCAACCCATGCCCAACAGGGCGGCCGGCAACACGCTCCAGCCCCAGCCCAGGATCGCCACGCTGACCGCCGAGGCCGCCAATGCCAATACCGAGCCCACGGACAGGTCGATGCCGCCAATGATCAGGATGAAGGTCATGCCCACCGCCAGCACCATCAGGTCCGGGATCTGGTTGGCCAGGGTGCTGAAGGTGTCATAGGACAGGAAGTGATCGCTGAGTACCGAGAACAGCGCAATCATCGCCAGCAAGGCACCCGCCAGCCCCAGGTAGGTACCCAGGCCATAGAAGTTGCCGCCAGTTTTACCGGGGGAAATGCTTGTTTTCATGGGGTATTCCTAGGCGCCGCTTCGTTGAGCAGCGCATCACGTTTCTGATAACCGGCAAAGGCGGCGGCGAGCAATTCGTCCTGGGTCCAGCTGTCACGCTCGAAGGTCTCGATCAGGCGCCCGGCAGACAACACGCCGATGCGGTCACAGATCAGCATCAGCTCACGCAGGTCACTGGACACCACCACCAGCGCTTTGCCCTGGCGGGTCAGTTCACCGAGCAAGGCATAGATGTCGAACTTGGCACCGACGTCGATGCCGCGGGTGGGCTCATCGAACAGCATCACCGCGCAATCGCGCTCTAGCCAGCGACCAATCACTACCTTCTGCTGATTGCCGCCCGACAGCTCGGACACCAACTGCGTCGGGCTGGAACTGCGGATACGCATGGCGTCGATCTGGCGCTTGGCCAGAGCAGTTTCGTTGCGGCTGTTGACGACGCCCCCGCCGGAAATTTCCGGCATGTTGCCCAGGGCGATGTTGGCGCTGATGGACTGAGTCAGCAGCAGGCCCTCGCCCTTGCGGTCTTCGGTGATCAGGGCAATACCATGACCGACTGCGTCAACCGGCGAGCGAATGCTCACCACCTTGGCCGGCGAACCCAAGGCCACGGTGCCGCTGTCGGCCGGGTCGGCGCCGAAGATCAGGCGCAGCAATTCGGTGCGGCCGGCGCCGATCAGGCCGGAAATGCCATAGATCTCACCGGCGCGCACTTCAAAGGACACATCGCGAACCTTGTCCGAACGGGTCAGGCCCGTCACCGTCAAGGCTGGGCCACCGATGGTGCGCGGGCCCAGGTCAATGTGTTCGCCCAGTTCGCGACCGACCATCAAAGTCACCAGCTGCTCACTGTTGTAGTTGGCCATCGGTTCGACGCAGACCAGTTTGCCGTCGCGCAATACCGCAATGCGCTGGGCGACACGGGCCAACTCTTCGAGCCGGTGCGAAATATAAATAATCGCCACGCCTCGAGCCTGCAGGCGCGTGATTTGTTCGAACAGCATCTCGACTTCACGAGCAGTAAGCATCGCCGTGGGCTCGTCGAGGATCAGTACATGGCAGTCGCCGATCAGGTTACGGGCGATCTCGACCATTTGCTGGTGACCAATGCCCAAGCTGCCCACCAGCGTGTCCGGGTCGATCGCGTCCAGGCCAACTTGGGCCATGGCTTCGATCGCGGCCTTGCGCAGCTGTTTGCGGCTGATCCAGCCACAGCGGCTTGGCAGGTTATCCAGGAACAGGTTTTCAGCCACGGTCAGCGTCGGCAGCAGGTTGAGTTCCTGCATGACCATGCGCACGCCCGAGGCTTCGGCCTGGGTGCGGCTGGCAGGGCAGTAATCCTGACCATTGAATTGCATGTGCCCTGTGGTGGGCGTGACCAGGCCGCCGATGATCTTCGACAAGGTACTTTTGCCTGCGCCGTTTTCACCGGTCAGCGCCAGCACTTCCCCGCGATTGAGCGTCAGGGTAATGTCGGAGAGAACCGGCTGGGCATAGGTCTTACCGATACCGCTGACCGAGAGGACAGCGTTCGGGGCGGAAGATGACATAGGAAAATCTCCAGGCGCCCGCCCAGGACGAGCGGGCGCTGTTGGGTACTGCCAGGATTACTGCTTGATGACGAGTTCGACCGGGGTTTCGATCACGCCATCTTTGGCATCGACTTTCTCACCCTTGACCAGCTTCAGCGCGTTCTGGATACCGAACACGGCTTGCTGGGCGGCCGCCTGGTCAGCGGTGGCCAACACGCGACCATCCTTGAGCATCGGCTTGATCGCTTCAATGTTGTCGTAACCCACAACTAGCACCTTGCCAGCCTTGCCTGCCGCACGCACGGCGGAAACAGCGCCCAGGGCCATGTTGTCGTTACCGGCCAACAGCGCCTTGATATCCGGCGTTTCGCTCAGCATCGCTGCGGCGATCTTGTTGCCTTGGTCGATTTCCCAGTTACCGGATTGGGTGGAAACAATCTTCATGCCTGCCGCGTCCATCGCATCCTTGAAGCCTGCGGTGCGCTGCTGGGCATTGGTGGTAGTGGGTACGCCCTCGATGATGCCAACCTTGTCACCGGCGGCCAGTTGCTTGGCCAGGTAGTCGCCCACCAGCTTGGAGCCTTTGCGGTTATCCGGGCCTACAAACGGGATATCGAGGTTTTTGCTTTTGAGTACTTCCGGGTCCAGACGGTTGTCGATGTTGACGACTTTGATACCGGCATCGGAAGCTTTCTTCAGCACACTGGCGAGTGCCTTGGAGTCGGCGGGGGCGATGACAAGCGCATCGACCTTGGCGTTGATCATTTCGTTGACGATGGCGATCTGCGCGCTGGTATCGGTTTCGTTCTTGATGCCGTTGGAGATCAACTTGAATTCTGTTGGGTGCGCTTTCTGGTAGTCCTTCGCACCGTCGGTCATGGTGACGAAAAACTCATTGGCAAGGGACTTCATCACCAAACCCACGGTAGGCGTTTTGGCAGCGTCATTGGCAAATGCAGAAGAGAGAGGCAAAGCGGCGGATGCGGCAGCAAGCACAGCAACAGCAAGAAGACGTCCAGCAAATGGCAGCTTCATGGGTTCACTCCGATCTTATGATTATTGTGAGCAACGCTTGCACCGAAGACCCCTTCGGCAGCCCTCCCACCCGGGCGGCTGATACGAGCTGTGACGATGTGCCAAGGGCGCAGTGAAACATCTCGCAAACGTTTGCGTTGAGCAAACTATGAGAACCTTGTCGAGATTTGTCAACGGTAGCAGCGAGCCTTTCATGGGCGCCCTCCAAGCTTATCCTTCAGCCACTGACAGCTGATACGTTTAAGCAAACTCCCCCTCTCTGACCGTTCTCTGAAACGACAGGCTGTGTGGCGAATGATCACACAGGGTGCCCGGACAAATCGTGAACGCTTTCGGACAACCGAACACCACAGCCCTTCTCGTTCGGAAAGCCGGACAGCGCCCAGCCCCATCAAACCGAAACCTCACTTTAAGTTGTTTTAAATCAATAAGTTAATTTAAAAAAATCAACATGCTCAGCCTGGTACAAATCCTGCTCTTTCTCAGCACCTAGCGGCGTTCAGAACCGCCCGGGTGTTCTAGATGAACCTGCTACAGCACTCATCAAAAACCAGAGAGAAAAATAATGAAATCTGCATTGAAGAACGTTATTCCGGGCGCCATGGCCCTTCTGCTGCTGTTCCCCGTTGCTGCCCAGGCAAAGGAAGTTGAAAGCAAGACCAAACTGTCCAATGTGGTCATCCTCGCCACCGGCGGTACCATCGCTGGCGCCGGCGCCAGTGCGGCCAACAGTGCCACCTACCAAGCGGCCAAAGTCGGCATCGAACAACTGATCGCCGGCGTTCCTGAGCTTAGCCAGATCGCCAATGTTCGCGGCGAACAAGTGATGCAAATTGCGTCGGAAAGCATCAACAACGAAAACCTGCTGCAACTGGGTCGCCGTGTCGCCGAACTGGCCGACAACAAGGACGTGGATGGCATCGTGATCACCCACGGCACCGATACCCTTGAAGAAACCGCCTACTTCCTGAACCTGGTAGAAAAAACCGACAAGCCTATCGTGGTGGTCGGCTCCATGCGCCCAGGCACCGCGATGTCGGCAGACGGCATGCTCAACCTGTACAACGCGGTTGCGGTCGCGGGTAGCAAGGAAGCCCGCGGCAAAGGCGTGCTGGTGACCATGAACGACGAGATCCAATCGGGCCGCGACGTCAGCAAGATGATCAACATCAAGACCGAAGCCTTCAAGAGCCCGTGGGGCCCAATGGGCATGGTCGTCGAGGGCAAATCCTACTGGTTCCGCCTGCCGGCCAAGCGTCACACCATGGATTCTGAGTTTGACATCAAGACCATCAAAAGCCTGCCTGACGTTGAAATTGCCTACGGCTACGGCAACGTGAGCGACACCGCCTACAAAGCACTGGCCCAAGCGGGTGCCAAAGCGATCATTCACGCCGGTACCGGCAATGGCTCGGTATCGTCCAAGGTCGTTCCAGCGCTGGTGGAACTGCGTAAACAAGGCGTGCAGATCATTCGCTCTTCCCACGTCAACGCCGGTGGCATGGTTCTGCGTAACGCCGAACAGCCAGACGACAAATACGACTGGGTCGCCGCCCTTGACCTGAACCCGCAGAAAGCCCGCATCCTGGCGATGGTCGCCCTGACCAAGACCCAGGAAAGCAAGGAACTGCAACGGATCTTCTGGGAGTACTGATCCCTGCTGATCCACCCGTAGGAGCGAGCTTGCTCGCGAAAAACTTGATAGCGCCGCGGTAAATCAGGCTTTACGCGTTATCGTTAACGTTCTTCGCGAGCAAGCTCGCTCCTACAATGCCTGCCCTCCCCCTCAACAAACTTCCTGATTCGCTGTCAGACGAACTTCTTGAAATTTAAGCAGTTGCGAAATTGCCTACAGTTAAATACTGTATGTGCGTACAGCCAATTAAGGAACACTCTGTGGCAAAGCCCTCTTCCGCAGCACCTACCTTGCCTGACGCCTACCAGCGCCTGGCTATCCGCGTGCAAAAAATCATCAACTCGACCAACGCCCAAAAAGCCAAGGCCGCGTTGATCTTCCGTTTACCCGATGAACCGGAAAACGATTGGCAACGTTTACTGGAAGAGATTGCGGAAAACGACAACGTCACCCTCGCCTATCGAGATGACGGTGGCGTGCAGATTTTCTGGGTTGTGCCGAAGGAAGATTGATTCAATGAGTGCCCGTTTTATTGCTGTGTGCTGTCTGTTTTTAACCGTCACCGCCAACGCCCAAGCCCCTCGAACCTTCAGCGAAGCCAAGAAAATCGCCTGGAAGCTTTACGCGCCGCAATCCACCGAATTCTATTGCGGCTGCAAATACACCGGCAACCGGGTGAACCTGAAAGCCTGCGGTTACATACCGCGTAAAAACGCCAACCGCGCCGCGCGCATTGAGTGGGAACACATCGTGCCGGCCTGGCAAATCGGGCATCTGCGCCAATGCTGGCAAAACGGCGGACGAAAAAACTGCACGCGCCATGATGAGGTGTTCAAGCGCGCCGAGGCAGACCTGCATAACCTGGTGCCGAGCATCGGCGAAGTGAATGGCGACCGTAACAACTTCAGCTTTGGCTGGCTGCCGGTGCAAAGCGGGCAGTACGGCTCATGCCTGACACAGGTGGACTTCAAGGCGAAGAAGGTCATGCCGCGCCCGTCCATTCGCGGAATGATCGCGCGCACGTATTTTTATATGAGCAAGCAATACGGCCTGCGCCTGTCGAAGCAGGACCGACAATTGTATGAAGCCTGGAACAAGACCTACCCGGTGCAAACCTGGGAACGCCAGCGCAACCAGACCGTGGCTTGCGTGATGGGGCGTGGTAATGAGTTCGTCGGCCCGGTCAACCTCAAGGCCTGCGGCTGAACGTGGGCGGGGGTGCCCGCCCACCTGGCCTGCTACTGCGCAGCCTTGTGCTCGATAATCTCCGACACGGTGTCGTTTTTCTTGGCCCGCGCCATTTTTTCGTTTAGCAGCGCCTGCTTGGCCTCGGCCTCGGCTTTGGTCGCGAACGGCCCCAACAGCACCTCATCCTTGCCGTCGACTTTCACGATATAGAAATTGAAACCATGCTCCAGCAACCAGGCGGTCAGGTCGGTGATCGCCTGCAGCTTGTGGTCCGGCGGGCCGACCCGGATATCCCATTCCTGAGCGGCAATCGCACCGGCTTGCGGCAGGCTTTCGGTCACGGCAGGCTTGGCCTTGGGGGTATCGACCGACTTACCTTCACCGCATCCGGCCAACGCCAACACCACAATTGCCATCGCTACTTTACGCACTGCCCTGCTCCTTTGAGGATCAAAGAGGCAACTTTACCATTCACTGTCTATTCTGGCCGTCATAAACGTTGGCTTAAACAATGCGAATCATGTATCGCGACCTGTATGATACCGCCATGGGAATTAATGCCGCCTCTACGCGTCCTAAAAGAGGCAGTCACAGGGAAGCGCTTCGCAGTAAGCTACACACATCCGACACCTGCCCTGTCTGAAACATGTGTCCTTAAAAGTAATTCAAGGAGAAGTCCATGCTTATACTCACCCGCAAAGTCGGTGAAAGCATAAACATCGGTGATGACATTACGATCACCATCCTGGGCGTTAGCGGCCAGCAAGTACGAATCGGCATCAACGCCCCTAAGGATGTTGCCGTGCATCGCGAAGAGATTTACCAACGTATCCAGGCCGGCCTGACTGCACCCGACAAAAACCAGACGCCTTGAAACGCCTCCAGTAGCCAGCCTTTTCGTTCACTGTAACGGCTGGCGAAAACCCCATTGGTCTGTTCGCGTATCCCCGCGTGACCAGCGCGCCTTGAGCCTTCCCTTCGCTGCAAGATGAAACTGTCAGGGCATCCGGAACTTGTCGCGCTATTGGCAGCCCAATTTCTGACACTTTATCCTGCCATCCGAGTGCATTTCAGGAACACGTCGATGAGGCCAGCCGCGTCGCAACCCCTTGTTTCAAGATCCTGGATGATTGCCCTGCTGATAGGGCTGGTCTTCGTGGCACTCGGGTGTGGGTTGAGAATGGAAGTTGAAGGGGCCGATCCCGACACCCATTCCTGGGTGGATCTGGCGCTTCTGCTCTGCGGCTACCTGCTTGTGTTCTGCCTCAAGCCGATCCAGAAGGTGATCTTGCGCAAGCTGTGCCAGCGTGCCGCTCATCGCGCCCATGAGAAAACCGCACGCTGAGCGCCTTTCACAGCTATCGGATCGCCGGTATTTACACCGCCGCAACTCCCCCTATCATTGGGCTTGCGCAGTCAGTCAAAGGTGCAAATGCCGATGGACACCCTCAACAAATCCCAAATCGAGAGAGCCCTGGCAGATCGTCTGCCCAGCTACAAGGTTGAGTGCACACTGCATGCCGACGGCACCCTGTCAGCCATACTCAGCGGCCCAGAGACCGATCACTTCGCGATTACCGGCATCGTGCGTGCGCACTATCACGGTACAGAGGCCATCAACCAGCTCGCCACCGAGATACTCAGGGAAATGGTGATGTCGCGCCAAGGCATGAAAAATAGCCGGTTGCAGGCCCTATCAGACCCCATCGACTGCATGGAAGGCCGAAACCGGTAACGGGCTCAAGGACAGCAAGCCATCAGCCCCACGCTGGGCTTTCAACGCACCGTATTCCTCGATGCAAGCATGGGCAGTCACCATCGGCGCCAAGTGTGTCGAGGTCACCACCATGATATCCGCTCCCGCCGCTTCCCCTGCCTGAATACCCACTGTGGCGTCCTCGAACACCAGGCAGTCTTGCACCGGCACACCCAGGCGCTGGGCTCCCAGCACATAACAGGCCGGATCAGGCTTGCCCGTCTTCACATCTTCGGCTGTCACCAGTACCGCCGGCAACGGAATGCCCGCCGCTTGCAGCCGGCGCACGGCCAACGCTTTTGGCGCAGAAGTGACCAACGCCCATTGATCGACGGGCAGACTTGCCAAAAACGCCACCGCACCGGGAATCGCCACGATGCCTTCGACATCATGCAGCTCAGCCTCGGTGATCCATTGGGCTTCTACTTGTGGATCGACACCCGGCAACGCCTGGCGGGTGATCGTATCGATTGCGCGGGCGCCATGAATGGTGTGCAGAAACGCTTCCACATCCAAGCCATGCCGTGCAGCCCAGATGCCCCAGACGCGCTCCGCAGCGGCAATGGAGTTGAGCAGGGTCCCGTCCATATCGAACAGGAAGGCGCGGTAACGCCGGGTAAAGACATTTGGAGTTGGGCTGGACACTGCGCGGCTTCCTCATGGGCTGGGCCCTTGCAATCTACGGATCACCTCGACGCTTGTAAACGCCAAGACCTGGCCCCTCAGTTCCGAGGCAAAAATGACGAACTTGTCATGATCCTGTTGGTTGGCTGTTGGGGTCGCCTGGTTACCGTGAGCTCACTGCCAACCCGGTAGCCAACCCGAAACGTGAGACACCACCATGAAACTGATTGCCCTGGGCTTCACCGCTTTGCTCGTCACTGGCTCGATATTCGCAGCCGACACCGCCCCTGCCGCCAACGTGATCCACGACAAAACCGGCTTCTTCGTCCACCTGGATGTCGCCAAGGTACTGTCGAGCACCGACACCTACGGCCAATGCGGGGTTGTGCCGGCGCAACTGCGCTACCTGGACCACCAAGACCGCGTACACGTGCTGGATTACCAAGTCCAGGACACCGGTTGCACCAATGACAATTGATCGGGCTACACTGGCGCAACTTATTGAAGCAGAGCACTTCCCATGAACATCCTTGTAGTCGAAGACGAACCCAAGGCCGGCAATTATCTGCTCAATGGCCTGCAGGAGCTGGGGCATTGCGTAAGCCTGGCCCGCGATGGCGTGGATGGTTTGCACCAGGCCCTGGAGACGCCGTTCGACGTGATCGTACTCGACGTGATGATGCCGAAAATGGATGGCTGGGAAGTGCTGCGCCGCCTGCGCAAAGAGGCCGATACCCCGGTGTTGTTCCTCACCGCCCGCGATGACATCGCCGACCGCATCAAAGGCCTTGAGCTGGGTGCCGATGACTACCTGATCAAGCCCTTTTCGTTCGCCGAACTGGTGGCGCGCCTGCGCACCCTCAACCGTCGTGGCCCGAGCCGGGATGAAGAACAACTGCACATCGCCGACCTGCACATTGACGTACTCAAACGTCGGGTCACCCGCGCCGGCACGCGCATTACTCTGACCAACAAAGAGTTCGCCCTGCTGCATCTGTTCGCCACGCACCAGGACCAGGTGCTGTCCCGCTCGCTGATTGCTTCGCGGGTGTGGGACATGAATTTCGACAGCGACACCAACGTGGTGGACGTCGCCGTGCGCCGCCTGCGCCTGAAAATCGACGACCCGTTCCAGCTCAAGCTGATCCACAGCGTGCGTGGCATTGGCTACCGCTTCGACACCCAGCCATGAGCCGCCAGCGCCCTTACTCCCTGACCCTGCGCCTGGCGCTGATCTTCGCCCTGCTCGCCTTCGCCCTGCTGGCAACCCTGGGCGTGGCGCTGTACCGGGAACTGGAGCGCGAACTGATCCGCCGCGATGACGCCGCGCTGATATCCCGAGTGGATCAATTGCGCAACCTGCTCAACGACAGCAATACCCTGGACCTGATCAAGACCAAGCCAGAGCTGTTCCAGAACATGCTGGGCAACCGCGAATCGGTGCTGAGCATCGCCGCGCCCGGCCAACAGCCACTGCTGCTGGTAAACCCGGGGAACATTGCGCTGCCGCAGATCCAGCCGCTGCCCAAGGATCACAAGCTCATGTTGAACGACGTGCAGCATTTGCCCGGCCTGAACGACATTCCCTTCTCGATGGTATCCGTGGCCATCGACTCCGGCGACCTGGGCAGCCTGCAAATCACCAGCGGCCGCCTGATGACCGAGCGCACCGCGGTGCTCGCCAGTTATCGTCTGAGCGTATACATCCTGGCGAGTATCGCCGCGATCATCCTGGCGCTGGTCGGTTACCTATTGGTCCATCGCGGCTTGCTACCCTTGCGCCGTCTGGCGAGGCATGCCCAAGGGATCGGCGTTAGCAACCTGGCCGAACGCCTCGACAGCCACGGCGCACCGAAAGAATTGCTGCCCATGATCGACTCGTTCAACACCATGCTTGAGCGCTTGGCCAAAGGCTTTGTACAACTGGGCCAAGTGTCCACCGACATGGCCCATGAACTGCGCACCCCGATCAACAACCTGCTCGGCGAAACCCAGGTGGCCCTGCAACAGCACCGCAACATCGAAAGCTACCAGCAACTGCTGGCCTCCAATGTCGAAGAGCTGGAGCGCCTGGCGCGGATGCTCGACAACATGCTGTTCCTGGCCCGCACCGACCCCGCCAGCGCACTGCGCCAACGCCAGGCGCTGGACGCGGCGGATGAAGTGGAACGTATCGCGGATTACTTCGAAGGGCTGGCCGGTGATGTGGACATGCGTATCACCGCCTTGGGCGAAGGGGTAATCTGGGCTGAACCGATGCTGCTGCGCCGCGCCTTGGCCAACCTGTGCGCCAACGCCATCAAATATGGCGCGCCGGGCTCGGCACTGAGTATCCAGGCAGTGCCGGATGGCGCGGGTATCAATGTGAGAGTCAGTAACCACGGCCAGACGATCCCGGCCGAGCACCTGCCACGGCTATTCGAACGTTTTTACCGGGTGGATGAATCCCGCGAGCGGTCATCCCAGTCCAACGGCCTGGGACTCTCGATAGTGGCGACCATCATGCAGTTGCATAACGGGCGGTACCGCGTGAGCAGTGAAGATGGCGTGACCTGTTTTGAGTTGTTTTTCCCTGGGCGTGAAGTTTGAGCGCCCTTCAACTTCGGTCAAGAGCGCCTGCCTTCAGCTTATCTGGCCACCGGGCAAGACACTATCCACTGGGTTTTGCCAAGCAGCCGAAGTAGCAACATGCAGCCCCTTTACAATCTTCGATAGCACCATCGATGGCTCACCCGATTCCGGCAAGCCGGGCACATGAATAAACCCACTGCGCACCCCAGTCCCCGCCAGCGCATGCTGCAAACGATAAAACACCTGGTTGCACACAAACGTCCCCGCCGTCTGCGACACCGAGGCCGCAATACCGGCCTCACGCACCGCCTTGACCATGGCCTTGATCGGCAACGTCGAGAAATACGCCGCCGGGCCGCCCTCCACCACGGCGGTATCAATCGGCTGCGCGCCCAGATTGTCGGGAATACGCGCATCGTTAACGTTGATCGCAACGCGCTCGATGGAAATATCACCGCGCCCAGGCCCCAAGCCCGTGGCGATGACCATTGCTGGCTGCAGTTCGTTGATCAACTGCAGCAAGCTCTCGGCAGCGGTGGCAAATGCGCAGGGCAAGCAACGCGCAACAATCTGCACGTCCTCGCTCAACGACACACCGTCCAACTGGCGCACAGCCTCCCAAGAGGGGTTCACCGCCGCCTTATCAAAGGGCTCGAAGCCCGTCAGCAATACACTTTGCACAGAGACCTCACATCAACAGGTAAAGCAGCACGATATTAACCACCAGCATCATCAACGCCGTGGGTATCTGGGCCTTGATCACTGCATTTTTGTCCGGCAGTTCCAGCAGCGCCGCCGGTACGATATTGAAGTTGGCCGCCATCGGCGTCATCAACGTACCGCAATAGCCAGAGAACATACCAATGGCCGCCATCACCGCAGGGTTGCCGCCGTAAATCCCCACCAGCACCGGCACGCCGACGCCACCGGTCATCACCGGAAAGGCCGCAAAACCATTGCCCATGATCACGGTAAACAACGCCATGCCCAGCACATAGACCATCACTGCCACCAACTTGTAGTCCAGGTTGATGTACGTGGTGGTAACGTGGGCAACCGCCGTGCCCACCCCGGCCTCATTGAACAGCAACCCGAGCATCGCCAGCATTTGCGGGAGCACCATGGCCCAACCCAGGGCTTCGGTCAGGCGACGGGATTCGCGCAACGCTTGCACCGGCGTATCACGGGTCAGCCAGCAAGCCAGGCCAAGGGCGATCAGGCAACCGATGCCGAGGGAAACGAAGGTGGTGTTCTTCGGGTCCAGCAGCGGTACACCGCCGATTTCGGTGTGTTTGAGCAACACCGAACCAATCACCGTGGTCAGCGGAATCGCCAACGCCGGGATGAATAATTTGTGGCCCAGGCGCCCGGCACTGGCGCGGGACGCCTTGTCGTGCAACTCGGCGTGCTGGCCACGACCTACGCCGCCCAAGCCCGCAATCAATGCCATCACCACAACCCCCACTCCGATGACCACCGAAGGCAGGCGCTCACCTATAAGGAACGGTACGGCGAACAACAACCAGAACAGCGCACTGGACCAGCGCTTGGGGTGGGAACGGTCGAGCAGGATCATGCCCGCGGTGATCAGCAACAGCACGCCCGCCAGCCAATACAGGTATTGAATGGAAATAATCATTGAGCAGCCTCCACCGGGGTGGTGGCCGAGCTCATTTCGCGGGTCAGGCGCCGGTCGAAACGATGCAACCGGATAGCGTGAATGATGAAGGCGCAGATCGCCGTCGGGATGCCCCACACCGCAATGTGCAGCGGCTCCACATCAATCCCCGAGCCGAGCAGGAAGGTGTGCATCAACGCAATCGCACCAAAGGCCACGAAGATATCCTCGCCAAAAAACAACCCGACATTGTCGGTAGCAGCGCACATGGCCAATACCTTGTGGCGCAGCTTGTCCGGCAGCTTGCCATAGCGTTTTTCCGCTGCGCCCTCGGCCATCGGCGCCAGCAGCGGCCGCACCATTTGCGGATGCCCACCCAGGCTGGTCAGCCCCATGGCCGCCGTGGACTCACGCACAAACAGGTAGATGATCAACAAGCGCCCGACCGTGGCGCGTTCGAAGCGGGCGATCCAGTTCTGCGCATGCAGGCGCAGGCCATGGCGCTCCAACAGGCCAATCACCGCCAGCGGCAATAAGAGAATCAGTTGCAAGGCACGGGTCTGAAGGAAGCCATCACCCATGGTGGCGAGAATTTTTTCCAGCGGGAACTGGGCGGCAAGCCCGGTGGCGATGGCGGCCGCGGTGACCACCAACAGCGGATTGAAGCGCAATACAAAGCCGACCACGATGACAAGTACGCCGATCAACGGCCATAAGTTCACAACAGTTTGCATGGCGGGGAGGTCCTTTAGTGCGCGCTGCGGCGCCATTACAGCAGGATGTGGGCAAAGGGCTCACAGCTTGAAAGTGGCGCGCAGTCGGCTCGGTTTTTTTATTGTTGACCTGGAAGGTCGAGCGTCAGTGGCGGCAACTTTGCTGCCTGGGGACGGGGGTGTCCAACAAGAAAAATTGTTGCTGCAAACCAATATTTTTTGTGGGGGATGGCACCGGGAGGTGCGGTGCCTGCAGGAAATTGAGCCCAGTTTTTTTGGACTCGTCGTGTGGATGACCTCGCTATGGCGTCGGAAGTGAAAATTCCTGATCAGCACCTATACTCGACGATGCAGCTGTGTGTACTTGCAGTTCATTCACGGCTTCACGCCGACAATGAGGGGTTCCCGCTATGTATGCCGGACAAATGAGTAATATGGCGACCACGCTTGGCGAGATACGCTGCCAACTGTTCGCCCAGGTAATTTGCCTGCTGGCGGTGGCGACGCTGTTCGCCTGATTGGACTTTCAAGCCCTGAAAGGACGCCGCCAGGCGTCTTGGCTTTGCTGTGCCCAAATTTCAGACAACAAAAAAGGGCTCACCTTTCGGTGAGCCCTTCTAGACCGCCCAGCAGAGCGGATTTTGTTTGGTAGGCGCGATTGGACTCGAACCAACGACCCCCACCATGTCAAGGTGGTGCTCTAACCAACTGAGCTACGTGCCTGCTGTGAGGCGGCATTCTACGGAATTCCGAAGGGGTGTCAACATCTTTTTTGCAGCTAACCCTATGAATATGCGAATTTTTTATTTGTACCGGGTCCACCCGTGATTTCCGGGTGGCTGGCAGGCAATTTTCAACTCAGGTAGGATCGGCGCACTCGTAAAAAATATAAAACAGAGGTTCCAGGATGGCGAACACCCCCTACCCCCAGTCGTATTACGCCGCTTCTGCGAATGCAGTTGCGCCCCGTCCTGTGTTGCAAGGTGAAGTCGAGACCGATGTGTGTGTGATCGGGGCTGGCTATACCGGGCTTTCCAGTGCGCTGTTTTTGTTGGAGAACGGCTTTCGCGTCACGGTGCTGGAAGCCGCCAAGGTCGGTTTTGGTGCTTCGGGCCGCAACGGTGGGCAGATCGTCAACAGTTACAGCCGCGATATCGATGTGATCGAGCGCAGTGTCGGGCCTCAGCAGGCGCAGTTGTTGGGGCAGATGGCGTTTGAAGGCGGCAGGATCATCCGTGAGCGCGTGGCCAAGTACCAGATCCAATGCGACTTGAAGGACGGCGGTGTGTTCGCTGCCCTCAACAGCAAGCACATGGGCCACCTGGAATCACAGAAGCGCCTGTGGGAGCGCTACGGCCATACGCAACTGGAGTTGTTGGACGAGCGCCGCATCCGCGAGGTGGTGGCCTGTGACAACTATGTGGGCGGCCTGCTGGACATGAGCGGCGGCCATATCCACCCGCTCAACCTGGCGCTCGGTGAAGCCGCGGCCGTGGAATCCTTGGGCGGCACGATCTACGAGCAATCAGCAGCGGTGCGCATTGAGCGCGGTGCCAATCCGGTGGTGCACACCGCTGAAGGCAGGGTCAGGGCCAAGTTCATTATCGTCGCGGGCAACGCTTACCTGGGCAACCTGGTGCCGGAGCTGGCGGCCAAGTCGATGCCGTGCGGCACCCAAGTGATCACCACGGCGCCACTGGGCGATGAACTGGCCAAGACGCTGTTGCCTCAGGATTACTGCGTCGAGGACTGCAACTACCTGCTCGACTACTACCGCCTCACCCGCGACAAGCGCCTGATCTTCGGCGGCGGCGTGGTGTATGGCGCGCGGGACCCGGCGAATATCGAAGCGATCATCCGGCCGAAAATGCTCAAGGCATTCCCACAGCTCAAGGACGTGAAGATCGACTACGCCTGGACCGGCAATTTCCTGCTGACCCTGTCGCGCTTACCGCAGGTTGGCCGCCTGGGTGACAACATCTATTACTCCCAGGGCTGTAGCGGCCATGGCGTGACCTACACGCACCTGGCGGGCAAAGTGCTGGCAGAGGCCTTGCGGGGTCAGGCTGAGCGTTTTGATGCGTTTGCGGGCTTGCCGCATTACCCCTTCCCGGGTGGGCAGATGTTGCGCACGCCGTTTGCGGCACTGGGGGCCTGGTACTACGGGCTGCGGGATAAATTCGGGATGTAACCACTGTAGGAGCGAGCTTGCTCGCGAAAAACTTCAACGATAACGCATTTATTCTGAATGAACGCGGCGGCTATGAGTTTTTCGCGAGCAAGCTCGCTCCTACAGGGCTGCGCTTCAGAGCTGGTCGCGGGCAATCCCGCTACGAATCCGTACGATATCGGCCAATACTGCCAGCGCGATTTCCCCCGGCGTCCTGCTGCCCAGGTTAAGCCCGATGGGTGCGTGTATCCGCGCCAATTCAGCCTCCCCTAACCCACCGATGCGGCGCAGTCGCTCAAAGCGCTTCTGCGAGGTTTGCAACGATCCCATCACGCCAATGTAGAACGCGTCGGTACGCACCGCTTCCATCATCGCCAGATCGTCGATACGCGGGTCATGGGTCAGCGCCACCACCGCCGTATCACGGTGACAGCCGCCGTCGGCAATAAACACCGACGGCAACTGGCGACGAATCTCCACGCCATTGAGCACCACGCCTTCAAGCACTTCATCGCGCGGGTCGCAAAGAATCACTTCGAATCCTAGGCCGACTGCAAACTCGGCACACGCCTGCGCCACGCTGGAGTACCCGGCCAGCAACAGACGCTGAGCCGCACCAACGCGGATGCGCACCCGCGCACTGTCACGCTCGATGCGCGCGCCCTGCTCGCGATCAGCGAACAGGCTGCGCGCCCCGCTGGCCAGGTCCACCTCGCGAATCAAACGGCGCTGCCCGAGCAGCGCCGACTCCATTTCACGCAGGTGCGCCTGCACCTCGCAGCCAGGCTCGAACGTCTCAACCAAGACATCGAGAATGCCGCCGCAGGGCAGGCTGACCCGCGAGCGCGGATCGTCCCCTGCGCCGTAGCGCACCACGTTGACCGCATCGAGAAACGCTCCTTCGGCGACGCGTTCGAGAAAGTCTTCCTCGACGCAACCACCCGACAACGATCCGACCCACTGCCCAGCGGCGTTCACCGCCAGCAGCGAACCCGGCGCACGCGGCGCCGAGCCGTAGGTGGCCAGTACCGTACAGAGCCAGATGCGTTGCCCGGCCAGCGACCACTCCAGCGCACGTCGTATCACCTGCAGATCCAGATGCTGCATGTCAGTGCGCCTTGTGCTCGATGGAAGGCGCCTCAGCCTGCAGCTTCTGCACGTCGCTCACCGCCAGCTCCGCCGATTGCCCGCCCCAGCCTTGGCGCAGGTAATTGACCAGGTCGGTGAGTTGCTGCGGGCTGAGTTTTCCAGCGAAGCCCGGCATCGGTTGCATGTGTTCGAACCCGGAGAACTTCTGCTCGCCGATCCCGTCCTCGATCACCCGCACCAGGTTGCGCGGATCCTCCAGCCGCAGCGTGGTGTTGCCGCGCATCGCCACCGCAATATGTGGCTTGCCTTCGCCACCCGCGGCATGGCAACCGGCACAGACGTTCAGGTATTCCTGGCGGCCGCGCTGAGCGCTCGGGCCGAGCTTGTCCACCGGCACTTCGACCAACGCCTTGGCTGCCGGCGGTTTATCGCCGAGCAGGAAGGTCGCCATCGCGGCCAGGTCCGCGTCGCTCAGGCCCTGGGTGCTGTTGTGGAACACCGGGAACATCTCGTTGAACATCGTGCCTTGGGCGCTCATGCCGTGCTTGAGGAAAGTGCTCAGGTCTTGCTCATTCCAGCCGCGCGCAGCCAGGTCCGTGGCGAGCAGGCTGGGCGCCAGATAGCCATTGAGGATGCCGCCGGTCAGGCGCTTGTCCAGCTCCATCGCGCCGGGCAGGCCGCGTGGCGTGTGGCATTCGCCGCAGTGGCCGAGCACTTCGACCATGTACTGGCCGCGCTTCCAGGCTTCGCTCTTGCCTTGGGCCGGCTCCAGTTTCAGCGCTTTGCCGTACAGCACGTTCCAGCCCATCAGGCCCAGGCGCACGTTGAACGGAAAGCTCAGGCTCGTCACCGGTGCTGCGCGCTCGATCGGTTCGATGGTCTTGAGGTACGCATGAATCGCGTCCGAGTCTTCACGCGGCATCAGGTGGTACGAGGTGTAGGGCATCGCCGGGTACAAGTACGCGCCGTCGCGACGCTTGCCTTCGGTCAACGCAGCGAAGAACTCGTCATCGGTGTACAAGCCGATGCCGTGTTCTTTGCTTGGCGTGATATTGGTGCCGTAGATGGTGCCAAACGGCGAGACAATCGGCAGGCCGCCCGCAAACGGCGCACCGCCCGGCGCAGTGTGGCACGCCATGCAGTCAGCGGCGCGGGCGAGATATTCGCCGCGCTTGGCCTGCTCATCAGCGTGGGCAAACAATACCGGCGCGGCCAGGCCAACCGCCAAGGCCAGGCGGGTCAGAAAAAGCTTCATGCTTAACCCTCCTTGACCAGGCCGAGATCGGTCAGCACGTTGCGGGTGGCGTTGTAATAGCGCACGTACCCGGTACAACGGCAGACGTGATGACCGAGGCTGTCCTCGATGACTTGTTCCAGCTTGCTGTGCACGGTCGGCTGGCGTTGCAGTTTCTCCACCAACACGGTGGCCGCATTGACGAAGCCCGGCGCGCAATAGCTGCACTGAAAGGCGAACTCATCCACGAAGCGCTGCTGGATCGGGTTGAGCTCAGTGACCTGGCCCGACTCATCGCGCTTGGCATGGGCTTCGATGGTGCGCACTTTTTTACCTTCAAAGTAATGCGCGCCAGTGATGCAGGTGCGCACCTCTTCGCTGGTGCCGTCCGGGTTATCGACGATCACCACGCAGGCGTGGCAAATGCCTTGGCCGCAGCCCAACCGCGAGCCGGTGAGGTTCTTGTACTCGTGCAGGTAGTCGATCATCGGCAGATCATCAGGGATGTCCACCGGGCCGACGGATTGACCATTGAGGGTCAGTTGAAGCGGACGGTTAGCCATTGAGGGCCTCCTTGATGCGGGCAGCCGTGATTGGCAGGTCGCGAACACGTTTACCGATGGCGTGCGCCACCGCATTACCAATGGCCCCGACAATCGGGATCATCACCACCTCAGCGATACCTTTGGACGGGTCGCTCGGCGACAACGCCGGCAGAATCTCCGAGGTCTGTTTCCACACAGCAACGTGACGCGCCATCGGCAGGCGGTAGCGGTTGAAGTTCCAGTCACCCTCCCCCGGCCCGCCTTCGTACAGCGGCATTTCTTCCATCAAGGCGTGACCGATGCCCATGGCCACACCGCCTTCAAGCTGGCCCTTGACCAACTCTTCAACCAGCACCCGCCCGCACTCGATCCACGAATGGTGATTGAGCACTTCGACCTGTGCCGAACCCTTGTTGACCTTCAACTCGACCAACGTGGCGACGGGGCTGTAGTAGGTCACCGCAGCGTTGTTCAACTGGGTGGCGGGATAGCTGATGTTTTGGCGATCGAGCAGGTGGAAACCGGCAGTGCTCATCAGCGCCTGCTTGGCTTTCGGTGCGCCGTCGCCGTACTTCACCGCCAGACCGTCGAGCGGCAGGCGCTCGCGCACGCCGTCGATGCTGTATTCGGCTTCGGCCCAGCTCCAGCGATTGAACCCGTGGACCGTGGCAGCAGTGACCAGGCCGCGCTCGTGCGCACGCTTGGCCAATTCTTCAAAGCTCAACGGCTGCATGCCGTTGGCGGTGAGTTTGCCGTCGACCCAATGCGCGTCTTCGCGGCGCACCACATAGGGGTTGGCCTGGCCGCCGAACGGGCCCTGGCGCCAGATCTCCAGCGCTGCAGGCCACAGGCCGTGGTTGAACAGCACACGCGCCGCTTCACGGGTGGCGTGGCTGAAGTAGTACGCCGAGTTGGTCGCCGAAGACGCCGAAGCGAGCTTACCCACCCAACGCGGGTTGCGCAGCAGGTTGTCCTGCTCGGCCTGGCTCATGGTGTAGGGGTTGCCGCCGGTGACCAGCTGCATTTCCTGCCACTCTGTTTCGCCGGTTTTTACTTCATGAGCCGGGCTGCCGAGGAAATCGGCGACCACCAGCGATTGCGAAGTGGACATACCGGTGCCAATTTCGATCCCGATGTGGCGCAGGCTGATGCGGCCGTCAGCGCTGAACTCGACACTGGCCATCGGCGCTTCGGAACCGGTGCCGAAGTCTTTCTGGCAGATGGCGAAACCAACGCCATACCAGTTATCCGGGTCTGCGGCTTCGCGTTGGTGCTTGATCGCGTCGCGGTTTTTCCACACGTCGTGCACAGCGGCCTTGTCGAGAATTTCGTGCAGACGCAACGCCCCCGCTGGGATCGCGCCCTGGGTGTTCTTCATGCCCGAACGCAGTGCGTTCTTGCGCCGCAGCTCAATGGCATCCACACCCAGGCGCCCGGCGATTTCGTCGACCATCATTTCGGTCGCCGCCATACTTTGCAAGGTGCCGTAGCCACGCATCGAACCGGCTTCAACGCCACGGGAGTGGTACGCGGTCACTTGCAGGTCGTTCTGCGGCATGTAGTAGATCGACTGCGCCGCCGTGGCGCCCACCGCAGCCACCGACGGGCTGTAGTTCATCCGGCCACCGCCGTCGACGCTCATGTCGGCAAGGAAGATTTTGAAGCTGTGGTCGTTTTTGTCGACCGCCAACTGATAGCGGATATCGAACGGGTGACGCTTGATGCCGCTCTGGAATTGCTCGTAACGGTCGTTGGCCAGGCGCACCGGCACACCGGCGCCGTACAACGCAGCGAGGGCAGCGTAGTAGACGAAAATGTTGTGGTCTTTGGAACCGTAACCCACGGTGTAACCCGGGTGCATGTTCAGATGGGCCAGGCCGAAGCGCGACGGCGAGATCATCTTGGCGGTCTCAGTCGCGACTTCCAATGGGCACTGGGTGGCCACCACAAAGTGCAGGGTCTTGGTCGCCGGATCGTACCAACCGTTGCCGTTGTCCGGCTCCATGGCGGCCGGTTCGATCGATGGGGTTTTGTAGCGCTCGTCAAACACCAGCCAGTTGTCCGGCGGCGTGCTGATCTGGCTCTTCATGCGCTCGGCGTAGAACAACCCGCGCTCGGTCAGGTTGCCGTGCAGGTTTGGCTGGGAATTCCACACCGGGCGACGGTTTTTCAGCATCGGGAACAGGATCGAATCCTTGAGGCTGGCGAATTCGTCTTCGTCGGCCGAGGTTGCACCACCCACGCGCACATAGCGGAAGCTGCCGTAGGGGTCGCCTTCGTAATACGGCACTTTGGCGCCGTAACGAATCGCCTTGTCATTGAACTTGAGCTTGTTCTTGGCCTGGCGGAAACGTTCGAAGTCGTTCCAGATCAGGATCGCCACCGGGTGACCGATGAACATCGGCACTTTGCCCTCAGGCAGCAACGGGTCCGGCGCATGTTCTTCCGGGAAGACGATACCGTCCTTGTCCAGGTCGGCAGCGGTGACAATACGGTCCGGCTGCAGATCGGCGCCAAGCCACGACAGGTCGTAGCCCGCGTAGATGTGGTCGGCCTTGATGGTTTTGAGCAACATGGCGTGGCCTTGCTGCTGGGGCCAGCCAGGCATGTCCTTGGAACGGATGTCGCGGGCAAACACCTTGCTGCCGCAGACTTTCGACAAGGCATCGTTACGCTGGCGCGCCTTGCCGTTATTGCCTAGCCACTTTTCAGACGGCACGGTCACGCTGTTTTCCATCAAGGCAGCCAGCGCCTGGGTGCTGAGCGGCGTGAGCGTGACACTCACACCCGCCACCAGCCCGCCCTGGAGGAACGAGCGCCGGGTTATTTCACGGTTGGACATGGATCATCCTCTGAGCGGTTATAAATCCGCCCTTATGGTTAAGTACACCGAATCTGGAGACTTGCAGAAGCCTTTCTCGACGAATCAAAAGGCCATGATGACAGTGCAAAGTTGACCGAAGGGTTAACTTTAAAGGTTTCTGCGCCTGCGGCAAATAACCACATTGAAATTTTTTGACACAAGAACGCAAAACGGCCGACAGAATCGAAATGATCTGTCGGCCGTTGCCGATAATGAGCGCTGGTGGTAGCGAAGAAGATGAGGTTTTTTTCAAACCCCAGACACAAAAAACCCCGGTCTTTCGACCAGGGTCTTTGCTATCGGATCAAGGTAGCCAATGGCTTTCCTTGTGCTTCAAGGCGTTCAGTGGGCCTTGAGGCAGATATGGCGCAGCGGACGGGACTCGAACCCGCGACCCCCGGCGTGACAGGCCGGTATTCTAACCGACTGAACTACCGCTGCGTATCGCTTGGCTGGCTGAGCATGAACCCTCAACCACCTTTAAACATCTGACCGATCAGCTCTGGCTGTTCAATCTCAAGCCCGACACATCGAACCTGGAAAATATGGCGCAGCGGACGGGACTCGAACCCGCGACCCCCGGCGTGACAGGCCGGTATTCTAACCGACTGAACTACCGCTGCGCGTCGGTGCAACCTTTAACGTTGCGTCTTGCCCTAAGGCAAAACTCTCAAGAAGTGGTGGGTGATGACGGGATCGAACCGCCGACCCTCTGCTTGTAAGGCAGATGCTCTCCCAGCTGAGCTAATCACCCTTTGCTTCGTTGAGGCCGCGAAATTTACGCAGGTAGCGGACCTAAGTCAATAGCCTGCTTGAAGTTTTTCTGAAAAAGACAAAAATGACTTCAAGACGGCTACCGGCCCTACTCGCTGTAAATCATCTTCTTGCTCATGCCGCCGTCCACCACGAACTCTTGCCCGGTGACGAACCCGGCTTGGCGTGACAGCAACCAGGCCACCATCGCCGCCACGTCCTCCACCGTTCCCACCCTGCCCGCCGGATGCTGGGCATGATCGGCATCGGTGAGCGGCTCTGCACGCCGTGCAGCCGGGTCACGCGCGTCGATCCAGCCAGGGCTGACTGCATTGACCCGCACTTCGGGCCCCAGGCTCATGGCCAGGGCGTGGGTCAGGGCCAACAACCCGCCTTTGCTGGCCGCATAGGCCTCGGTGTCGGGCTCGGATTGACGCGCCCGGGTCGAGGCCAGGTTGACGATGGCACCGCCATGGGCACGCAGGTAAGGCGCGCAGTGCTTGGCCAACAGCATCGGCCCACTGAGGTTGACCGCCAGCACCCGATTCCAGTACGCCAGGTCGAGGCTTTCCAGGGTGATATTGCGCGGGTCGGCCACCGCCGCGTTGCACACCAACGCATCCAGGCGCCCGAACTGCCCCAGCACCTCGGCAACGCCCTGGGCCACTTGCTTCTCGTCGGCCACGTCCATGGTGATAAACCAGGCATTGTCGCCCAGCACCTTGGACACCTTGGCACCGCGCTCGCGGTCCAGGTCGGTCAGCACCACCTGCCAGCCTTCACTGATCAGCCACGCGGCAATCCCGAGGCCAATGCCCCGCGCCGCGCCCGTCACCAACGCCACGCGCCCGTTACTGGCCGCTGCGGCCTCCATGGACCACTCGATCACAAGGCCGCCAGCCCGCGGGCCAGGTCTGCCTGCAAGTCAGCAACGTCTTCCAGGCCCACCGCAATGCGGATCAGGCTGTCACGGATGCCGGCCGCTTCACGCTCCTGCGGCGCCAGGCGCCCGTGGGAGGTGGTGCTCGGGTGGGTGATGGTGGTCTTGCTGTCACCCAGGTTGGCGGTAATGGAGATCAAGCGTGTCGCGTCGATGAAGCGCCAGGCGCCGTCTTTGCCGCCCCTTACTTCAAAACTCACCACCGCCCCGAAACCACGCTGCTGGCGCTGGGCCAAGGCGTGTTGCGGGTGGCTCTTGAGGCCGGCGTAATGCACCTTCTCGATACCGTCCTGCTGTTCCAGCCACTCGGCCAGGGCCTGGGCGTTGGCGCAATGGGCTTTCATGCGCAGGCTGAGGGTTTCCAGGCCTTTGAGGAAGATCCAGGCGTTGAACGGGCTCAGGGTCGGGCCGGCGGTGCGCAGGAAGCCCACCACTTCCTTCATCTGCTCGCTGCGACCGGCCACCACGCCGCCCATGCAACGGCCCTGGCCGTCGATGAACTTGGTTGCCGAGTGCACCACGATGTCCGCACCCAGCTTCAGCGGTTGCTGCAAGGCCGGGGTGCAGAAGCAGTTGTCCACCACCAGCATCGCGCCCTTGGCATGCGCGACTTCGGACAGCGCGGCGATATCCACCAGCTCAGCCAGCGGGTTGGACGGCGATTCGACGAACAACAGCTTGGTATTGGCCTTGATGGCCGCTTCCCAGCCAGACAGGTCCGCCAGGGGTACGTAATCGACCTCAATACCGAAACGCTTAAAATACTTCTCGAACAGGCTGATGGTCGAGCCGAACACGCTGCGCGATACCAGCACATGGTCGCCGGCGCTACACAGGCTCATCACCACCGCCAGGATGGCCGCCATGCCGGTGGCGGTCGCCACGGCCTGCTCGGCACCTTCCAGGGCCGCAATGCGCTCTTCGAACGCGCGTACGGTCGGGTTGGTGTAGCGCGAATACACGTTGCCCGGCACTTCGCCGGCAAAGCGCGCAGCGGCGTCGGCGGCAGTACGGAACACGTAGCTGGAGGTGAAGAACATCGGGTCGCCGTGCTCACCTTCCGGGGTACGGTGCTGGCCGGCACGCACAGCCAGGGTATCGAAAGCTACGCCATCGAGGTCGCTGTCCAACCGACCGGCATCCCATTCCTGACTCATGCTGCGACTCCTTATTCAATTCTTTATTTAAGATACAAAACCGGCCCCTCAGGGCCGGTGTTTACTCAGTTGTTATACAGGTCGATGATCGCGCTGACCGCCTGGGTCTTGATCTTGGACGAGTCGTTGCGCGCCTGTTCGATCTTGTTCAGGTAGGCCTCGTCGACATCGCCAGTCACGTATTTGCCGTCGAACACGGCGCAGTCGAACTGCTCGATCTTGATCTTGCCACCGCCAACCGCTTCGATCAGGTCCGGCAGGTCCTGGTAGATCAGCCAGTCGGCGCCGATCAGGTCGGCTACGTCCTGGGTCGAACGGTTATGGGCGATCAGCTCATGGGCGCTCGGCATGTCGATACCGTACACGTTCGGGTAACGCACCGCAGGCGCAGCGGAACAGAAGTACACGTTCTTCGCCCCGGCTTCGCGGGCCATCTGGATGATCTGCTTGCAGGTGGTGCCGCGCACGATGGAGTCATCCACCAGCATCACGTTCTTGCCGCGGAACTCCAACTCAATGGCGTTGAGCTTCTGGCGCACCGACTTCTTGCGCGCCGCCTGGCCGGGCATGATGAAGGTACGGCCGATGTAACGGTTCTTCACGAAGCCTTCGCGGAACTTGACGCCCAGATGGTTGGCCAGCTCCAGCGCAGCGGTACGGCTGGTGTCCGGGATCGGGATAACCACATCGATGTCGTGCTCTGGACGCTCGCGCAAAATCTTCTCGGCCAGCTTCTCGCCCATGCGCAGGCGCGCCTTGTAGACCGAGACGCCGTCGATGATCGAATCCGGACGCGCCAGGTAGACGTGTTCGAAGATGCATGGAGTGAGTTTCGGCGCTACGGCGCACTGACGGGTGTGCAGCTTGCCGTCTTCAGTGATGTAGACAGCCTCGCCCGGCGCCAGGTCGCGGATCAGGGTGAAGCCCAGCACGTCCAGGGACACGCTTTCGGAAGCGATCATGTACTCGACGCCTTCGTCGGTGTGACGCTGGCCGAACACGATCGGGCGAATGCCGTGGGGGTCGCGGAAACCGACGATGCCGTAACCGGTGATCATCGCCACCACCGCATAACCACCGACGCAACGGTTGTGCACGTCGATCACGGCGGCGAACACGTCTTCTTCGGTCGGCTGCAGCTTGCCGCGCTGGGCCAGCTCGTGGGCGAACACGTTGAGCAGCACTTCCGAATCGGAGCTGGTGTTGACGTGGCGCAGGTCAGATTCGTAGATCTCCTTGGCCAACTGCTCAACGTTGGTCAGGTTACCGTTGTGCGCCAGGGTAATGCCGTAAGGCGAGTTGACGTAGAACGGTTGAGCTTCTGCCGAGGTCGAGCTACCGGCAGTCGGGTAACGCACATGGCCAATGCCCATGTGCCCGACGAGGCGCTGCATGTGACGCTGATGGAACACGTCACGCACCAGGCCATTGTCCTTGCGCAGGAATAACCGGCCGTCGTGGCTGGTCACAATACCGGCAGCGTCCTGGCCGCGGTGCTGGAGGACGGTTAGCGCGTCATACAGCGCCTGATTGACGTTCGACTTACCGACGATACCGACGATGCCACACATGCGACGCAACCCCTACTTAATGAATCTTGACTGAACACAGCTTACTGAGGCGTTTGCGCCGGCAAGAGGTGTTCCTTGAACGGAAGATCAGCGGGTACGCTGATTCCGCTGGCCAGCCACTGACTGCTCCACCCCAATATGAGGTTCTTGGACCAGTCTGCAACCAATAGAAATTTTGGCACGAGTACCGACTCCTGCCACCACGAATCCTGCTGTACCGGCCCCAGGCTCAACAGCCCGACCGCCACGACCACCAGCAGCGCGCCACGCGCAGCCCCGAAGGCCATGCCGAGAAATCGATCGGTCCCGGAAAGGCCGGTGACACGTATCAACTCGCCAATAAGATAATTGACCATTGCCCCCACCAACAGCGTGGCGATGAACATGATGGCGCAGCCCGCGATGACGCGAGCCGAAGGTGTCTCTATGTACCCGGCTAGGTAGACCGACAGTGAACCACCGAACATCCAGGCTACGACTCCTGCGATGATCCAGGTCAGCAACGACAGTGCTTCTTTTACGAAGCCGCGGCTCAGACTGATCAAAGCGGAGATGGCGACGATTGCAACGATCGCCCAATCAACCCAAGTAAATGGCACAGTGCAGCCTACGTACGGATAAGGCGGCGCATTTTAGCAGAGCGCCGGGCTATCGGTAAGCGGTGATTGCGAGTGCTTTGCAAATCAATAGATTGTGATGGGCCGATCGTATTTCAACCCCGGCACAAACCAATGTGGGAGCTGGCTTGCCTGCGATGAGCATAGGTATCTACACAACTTCGTGGGCTGTAGCCGCCGACGGTAACCACGATGCGAAGCGAGCCGCTCTTGATCTGCTTTTGATCTTGAT